>JBIJDW010000088.1:0-9606 GCA_044343885.1 Kiritimatiellia bacterium | reverse complement strand
ACCTCGCCGGCCAGGTTCAGTAGCTTCGCGTCCTCTTCGGCGCCGGGCATGTCGCGGATGGTAAACCAGTCCATGATGAAGGCATTACTCCGCGCTTCCAGGGCCTTCTCAGCCTTCTGCTGGAGTGCCGGGCTGAGTTTCTTCTCCTGGATGGCCCACTCGATGAAGAGAAGCGTCTCCGCAATCTCCACCCCCTCGCGGAACATCTCGTAGCGCTCGGTCGCCACCGGCCCGTCCGGGCCGGGATAAAGAATGGAATTTTGAGTTTGTTCAGGGCTGGATGGGCCGGAAGAACCGGTGGGTTTCTGGAGGTTCCCTTTTTCATCCCTGTACATGAACATGTCGGCGCCAAAATGGCTGACACCGTCACGACCCGACATGATGATATCTTCTCCGACCCGGCGCTGAAGCGTCAGGGGCGAGAAGTTGCGCCAGTTGTAGCGGTATTCGTTGCAGAAATACACGGGGCGGTCTCGCAACAGGGCACGGTACCCGCGGACGGACGGATAGCCGAAGTCTAGGACCCCGCAGGCATAGCGCAGTTTGACCCAGGGATTATCGTTATCTTTCCAATCGGCGGTGACTTCATGGGTGGTCATGGACCAGACGGCCTCCGGCCAGAGCTGTCTGGTGAGCGTGACCAGCGCATCGTACGGTCCTTCATAGAATGCGTGATAACCGAAGGCCGTTGTATCCATCCATCCTCGCTCCTTGATGCGCTTGAATAACCCATCGAAGACCGGCTTCCAGAAAGCCAGCGCCGCCGCCGCGTTGGTTGTCAAACTCGGCGACACCCATGGCTCGATCTTCCCGGTTGCCGGATCGAGCACAGAAACTGATAGCGGCCCATCAGGGCGTATATCAGAGCCCCCCCTTCCATGCGTCAATCCCCAAGCCTTCAGGCGCAAAGGCCGCGGCTTGCCAACCGACTTGGCGATCATGTCCAGATACTTGTCGAAGAAGGTAAAGTCGTGCTTAAAGCTGCCGTCCGGCTGCTTGATCCAGCGGATCAAGTCCATGCTGACGTCGAAAGTACATGAACCCGCTTCTCCCATCAGTGCGTGCGATTGGCCAACCATCGCCAGATGCTTGTCTGACCAGAGCGGGACCTTGTAGTGCGCAGCGATATAGCTTTCACCATGATAGGCTATGTTGCGCATGCGAAAATCCTTCGTGTCCGTCATGGCCCAGTCGCAGATGCTCACGCGCAACGGCACGTTGGTGAGCGGCAGGCCCGCGGCCTCGATGGCAATCTGCCCCTGATACACACCGGCTTTTGCCTCCCGCGGGACCCGCACCGTAAACCACAACGGCGCCACCGCGCCGCCAACCAGGGACTTCCGATCCGCAGGCGCAGGTGCCTGGCTCACAGGAATCTCGGCCGGGATAACGTCCAACAAGCCGTCGAAGCGGTGGGAAGGAAGATGGGACTTACCATCCGAAAGATCGTCATCGCGCTTCGCCGGCAATGCACCCGGCACGACCGCAACAGCATAGCGGACTTGGATGGCGGAGGCTGGAATCGGTGCAGCGCCCCCCGTAGGGCCGCCGCTTGTCGGCGTGCCTCCCCGGCCTTCGACAAGCGAAGGCCCTACAAATACCAAATCCGACACCTTCACCTTCAGCCCTTTAATCGGCTGATCCGAACTCACCATCAGCCGTCCCGAAAACACGCTGTTGCGCGCGGCCTGGATGGCGACCGGACGCAACGGCTCGCAAGGATCGCCAAAATCGAAGACGCTGAGCGTGTCGTACGCCGCGCAATTCCACACCCGAATGCCGCTGGGACGCGCGAGGTTGGCTGCGGCCGCGCCGACGGGCGTTACCGACAGCCGCGCGTGCAGGAGTCCAATGGGCGCCCATGGGAGCATGCTGTGGGCATACTTAGTAGCGCGTTTGACGTATGCCACCGTAACCGGCGCGGTATGGGTCTCGATGGCCAGCACGTTCACCCCCGGCCGCAGCAACTTGGCGGGAATCTCGAAGTCCTGCAAGCTGCGCTCGCGTTTCGGCGGCTTATCCGCATAGTCGCCCTTCGGATTCGTGAATGCTTCCTCAGGGTAGTCCGCCGCCAGGGCCAGCAGATCCGGCTTGTCGCCGGGCAGATCGCGGCGAACCGCTTCCGCGCCGTTGACGGTGACCACCACCCCGCCCAGATAGTCCAGCGAGAGGCGGCAGGACTTCACCTTCGCCGGGTCCTTCACTTCGAACTTGCCGCGCACGATCAGGGCGGCTGTGGCGCCATAGCGCGTTTGCGGACGATTTCCCTCCCCCCCGGCAGGTGTCGGCAGAGGCAGGCGGCCACGCGGCCACATTCCATCGTCCAGGTTAACGCTGGCCCAATTGGTTGGCGGCAGAGGGGAAGACGCGGTCGAAGTCGCGGGCTTCGGTGAGATGCTCGGCCATAGTCCCCCGCACCCGTTATCCAAAGGCGTAAAATCCCACGGCTCCAGTTTGCCGTCGGCCGTGCGCGCAAAGGCACAGCGCGACACCGCAAAATGCCGCCACAGGCTGTTATCGTCCAGCACCACGCTGGCGTCCGAATTCGTAACGGCCGTGGCTGCCGGTTCTGCAGCCCACGCACCCGCGCCGCCCGTCAGTCCTGCCGCCATCATGGCCACTGCGCCCAGCGTGGACCCCATCCGCGCCAGTCTGTTTTTGCTTTGCTTCTTGTTCATCCGTTGCTCCTTTTCTTGATCGATTGCACTCGACTACAAACGACTCGAATCGAGTCGCTTACAACCCATTTCGCCCGGGGGCCGGCCGCGACTTCGGGTCGCTGCGCCTTCCCTTTCTGGCCATGAAATCTTCCACCTGCGGCATGTAGAGATCTGCGGCTGTCAGCCCAGCCAGCGCCAGCCGGCGTTCGGCCACCTCGAAGGCGAGAATCCGGTCCCGGGTGTGCGCATCCGTGCCGATCACCACCGGCACCCCCCGATCCGCCGCGAATTTCAGCATCCGTACCGTGGCCGCCTCCGGCACATAATCCTGCGAGTTTAATTCCAGCCCAACGCGCCGTTCATCGGCCCAGCGCAGCACCTGTTCCACCGCCTCCGTCGGCACCTCGGTATTGCTGATCGCCCGCAACTCCCGGAAGGGATGCGCAAACACGTCCAGATCCGGCCGCGCCAGCACCGCATCCACATGATCCAACCAGGCGCGCACACGGTCCTTTACCGAATCCATCTTCGCCACCCAATGCAGGTAGTGATCGCCGTAGAGGATCACATCAAACTCTTCCGTGAACCGCGTGTCGTGCAACGGCTGTCCGTCCTGCGACAGGTCGGTTTCAATGCCGAAGAAGATATCGGGGTTGTTTAATTCCCGCACCGCCTGCATGGCCGCGCGTATGCGTTCATTGCCGGCCTCCCGTATCTTGCCGGCAACCTCGTCGGCCGCCCACTCCGGACGATTGGGCATGACATAGTAGTTGTAGCCGTGATTCAGCACCACCGCGCGCCGCATGCGCGCACCGAGCTGCCCGGCGTAATAAGCCGGCGTCATCTCACGATCCACATCCGGATCCACGAAGCTGGTATGGCAGTGATAGTTGGTCCATCCGTTCATGCTTACTTGATCTCCACCTTCAGCGTGCCGCCCTTTTCCAAGACGACCTCCTTGGCCTGCTCCTGGCCACCGGGCAGGCGCCACTTGAGCGTCACGGGTCCAGCCTCAATGCGGCCAAAGCAGGTTTGGCTAACGCCGGGCAGGACGTTCCACGCGCCCAGGCAGCGCTTGTCGATCCAGCCGGTGACGCCAACGGGACCCTTGCACGCGCCGCTGACCGGCAGCACCGCCGCCGCCATCATCGCCGCGCAATCGGCATTGCTGTTCTCCCGGAAAGCCACCCAGACCTCGCCCGTGCCCGTCGCCAGCGCCAGATCCTGCGCGCCGTCGCCGTCCAGATCGCCGATGCAGACCGACGTCTGCCCCTGCATCGACGCAGGCAGCAGTGCTTTCCAACCCATGTTGAGACTGGCGGCATTCCCGAAGCTGCGGAAGCCGCGATTGAAGAAGATTCGCGGCTCTGCAGCGCTGTACCCGATCACGATATCCTGGCGTCCATCGTTGTTGAAGTCGCCGGCCATGCAGTCAATGCCCCGGCGCGAGGCGCCATAGCTGAGTTCCCCTGTCTGTTCAAACGCCTCGACGAACGTGCCGCCCCCCGCGTTCTCCCAGAGATAACTGCCTGCCCGGTTGGCACAGAAGACGTCCAAACGGCCATCGGCATCGAAATCACCCAGACAAGCGGCGGACGGACTCTTGCCGAGTTGCACCGCACAGACCACGCCCGGCGCGAATTTGCCCGGCGCCGTGGCGCGAAACAGTACGCTGCCCTTTTCCGCCGGCATAAGCACATCGGCCAGGCTATCGCCATCGAAATCGGCCACCAGACAAGCGCCGGGCTTTCCAAGCTTCGCAAGCTCAACACCTGGCGAGGCCAAAGGGGTGGCGGTCGCCTTGCCGGCCTCGTCCAGCGCGACGATCACGGGCCAGGAGTCACCGCTGACGAGCAGGCCGGAACGCCCTTGGGTCCCAATATCGAGCGCGGCCAAGGCGACGCAAGCCGTCGACACCGCGCTGCCGAGATCCAGCGGCTTGGCCAGGAACTTGCCGTCGGCCTGCTGCGCGTTCAGGGTCACGACCTTTCCGTCAAAGGAGATCAGGTCCAGGCACCCCTGCCCCGCGAAGTCGCCCCACGCGAAGGCTACCGACTTTGACTGCAACCCGCGAGCCCCGGTAACGTCCGTAAACGTCCGGCCCTTGGCGCCGACGAATAAACGGTCGCCCGACTCACACGCGACGAACAGCGCCAGCTTGCCGTCACTGGCCAGGTCCACCGTCCGAACGGCCCGGATCGAACCGGTGAGCGAGGCCACCTTTGCAGGCCCCTTGCTGAAGGCGAAACCTTCGGCCACGGGCACTTTGGGGTCATCGTCCGTCTGAATGTAATCCACGGCCCGGCGCATCATGTCCGTGCCGCCATGCCAGACGGTCATCAGCATGCGATCATTGATGTTGTTCAGGTTCCAGAGTCCTTGCTCCCCGCCGCCGAACACCGACCAGATGCCGTCCAGGAGCAGGAAGGCGCGCCGGCTCGTATTGCCCCCGCCCAGTTCCTTGGTGTCCTCGAATTCCCCCACGAAGAACAGGGCCGGCTTGCCGGCGACGAGCTGCTCGCGCAGGGCGGTGGCGGCCTCATCCTCGCCCGCCTTGGAAATATCCAGACGGAACGTTTTCTCTGCCGCCTTGCCCTTGAGCGTCTCGCGGATCGTGGCGGTGTATTGATCTTGCGCTTCGCCGGCCTTGATGTCCACCCACAGGATCACGCCCGCCTGCTTCACGAGGTGGACCGGCGTGAACCCGGGGTTGATCATGGCGCGGGAAGCCGTCGCCGCCAACAGGGCGGCAGCGGCAACGACAACTGCAAAACAACGATTTTCTTGCATACGCATTCTCATCTCCTTTCAAACCACGACTGACTTCTGAACACGGAATACTTCCCCCACCGTCTACTACTTGCCCGGTGCCTGTTTCAATACGCGGAGGCGCTTGTTCTGCTTGTCGTACACCAGAATAGGCATCCACGCGCCATCCTTGCCGTTGACGGTGATCGCGACGGCGTTCTGCCCTGTTCCATCGGTAAAATACCGCACGTCAGCCACCCGCTCCCGTTCCACCTGTGGCAACTCCTTGATGTAGTCGTTGTAGTCGGTGATCACGGCTTTGTCCGGCAGGACCGCTGTCGACTGCCATCCCTTCAACTCGGCGGGCACAGCGCTGGCGGGCGCGGCATTGGTTGTCGCAACCGGTTCCACCTTGGCGGATCCCTGAGGCTTGGCAACTTCCTTGATGCCAGCGTACGGGTCTTCCGAGACGGTCTCCCATGCGATCTTCTGGAGGATGCCCAACTGTTCATCCGTGAAGCCTTTAAGCGCCAGTCCCTTCGGCGACATGTGGTAAATCAAAGCAAAATGGCAGTAAGCCTGAAGAGCCATGACGTGTGCGCCGGGATGTGGCATTGCGTCATTCCACAACTCCGACTGCTTGGTCAACCCTGGGTACTTTCCGGCCACGATCATGCCGCGGAGCTTGGTCACAGCGTCACCGACCGGGACGATAAAGACGACCGATTTGCCGTATTGTTGATTGATCTTATCAACCGCATCTTCCACGGACTTGCGCGTCTTTGAGATTGCATTCTGTACGTCGGCGAGATCCGACAGATCATAGTCCGCGATTACTTTGATGGGGTCGCGCCGCCCTTCCGGAAACAAATGTCGTCCATCGCCCACAAGCCAGGCGGCCTGATAATAGACGCGGAAGTTCGGATTGCTCTGCAAACCTGACGCCAACAGCTTGGGTGCTTCAGCGATCGGTCCCGTCCACCAGTGGACGCCGTGCGTGTAGACATCCACATCGCCGACAGCGATAGGATTGGGTTCGTTGGGCTTCGATCCCTTCACCACCTGATGTCCCTGGATACCGGCGGCTTTAACCAGATCGCCCACCCAACTCTGAACCACAAAAGGAAACCAACTGTTGCCATCGAACATCACCCGCACTCCAACCGGCGGCGTGCCAGCCCCGGCGGCGTTGGTGGCCGTTCCGCCAGTCGCCGCCGCCGGCTCCGCGGCCAATGCCGACCGCACGCCCAATCCCAGGCTCAAAACCAGAACCGTTGCTAACATGAACTGTTTCATCTGCATCTCCTTTTTCTCTTTCTCTCCGGTCTAAATCTGTCCACAGGAAAGACAGACTCCTTGCACTCTTCGCATCGAGCGCTGGCGACCGGCCCTGCGTGCATCAGGGCCGGTGCCCCTCCTTCGCTCCCTGCAAGGAGAGATCATCCTCGAACAGCACCCGCACCCAGTCCCGCCCGTTCGATGACAGCGCGTCGTACTGTCTCCGGAACGCTTCGGCACCATCCATGACCTCCCTGGCCCTGATCTTCAGTGTGTCAACTACTCCCCCCTTTTCCTGTCCATTCCGGTTGACGACTACGGTGGACGAATTCGGAATTCCCTCGTTATCCGTAGTCGTCGCCGTAGTCGTCAACCGTGCCCTGTTTTCATTACACTACTGACAGAACCGCGGAACTTCCCGCTCTCCGCGGCACGCGCTTCCGTTCACTTCTTGTCCATGTCGAAGATCAGGCCTTCCGCCGGTTTGCCGTCCTTGGCGTCGAGCAACTTGATGAGTAAGGTTCCGCCGTCGCACTGCGCCCAATCATTTTGCGTCACTAGCACAACCATCGTGTTTGCGCCCTTGCGAATGCGGCAGGTCATAGGCTTATTGCGCGCATCCTTTGGATCCGGAGGGTACCCTATAGGCGATCGATATCCGAGCTCATCGTTGATCCAGATGCGATTGGCGAACTGGCAAAACTTATGCCTCATATTGGCTTGGTGGTCCACGATAATGGTCACATCCTGATCGCGGAGCGCCTCAAACCGTGTAGCGGCCACCACCTTCCCCCCACTCGGCACCATGCCAATGAGGATACCACGGTATTCAACACCAGCAGGAATAGGTGTGTGGGTGCCTGCACGGACTTGCAGGGGCGCTGCATCATAGATCACCGGCTTCCAGCCTTTGGGCGGTGCATCCGTTTTGAACACGCTACCGTATTCGTATGTCATGTCTTGTGTGAATGCGGTGAGCGCATTGTCATCACCAGTCGTATCGTCTAAACGCGCATCCACTTTGTCACGTCTGAAGAACCACCAACGCGACCGCGCTTGCAGAACGACGGCGGTTTCGCCATCCAGCGGCGCCCCTTTCGAGAAGGCGACACGATAGGGCATCTGACTTGTCTGGTCCTCCCAAGGATTCCCCCCTCGACCGACCTCGCGCGGGTTCTTATCCGGAAAGCCCTGGCGGGGAAACGGGTACGCCACCTGGGCCAGTTCGCGCGCCGCGAGCGAGACACTCCGGCTTGACTCGGACATCTTGACGCCCGGCGGCGGCGGCAGATTGAGCGTCAGCGCCTGCGCCCGCGCCGTGGCATTCGTGATGCGCACGAACAGTTCACCGCCGACCAGCGAATCGATCGATGTTCGCGGCGGAACCAGTCCGGGCTTGTCAATCAACAATTGGACATCCTGTTTGACCAGCACATGGCCGTCGGAATCCAGGATCTGGACCGGCAACCAATTGACTCTGCGCACGGCGCACGTCGCGCTCTGCATGGTCAGCGCCGTCAGAATCCGGAAGGGCGTGACCGCCTTCGGCGCCGCCGTGAACATGCGCGAGGCCGCGCCGTCCGGGAAGCACGCGTCCGGCAACGTCGTCTTCAGTTCGACCTTCAACGGCTTGTCGGAGGTGTTGTTGTAACGCCCCGTGAGATCGAAGATGGCGATGTCGTTCCCGCGCAGGTCCGGCGGCGGATCGAGTACCAGCGGCGAAGACGGATCAACCGTAACCGGCGCATTGCGTGCGGCGCGGGCGCCGTAGCGGCCCGTCCGGTCCATCTCAGGGTGGCGGCCGACCATTTCTCCAAACTCAGTGGCCGGGAACCAGAAACCGATAAGCGAACGCCCGTGGAAGGCCCACTGGCCCCAACCGTGCATGTACCATTCGCCCCAGGCGGACCACCCCCAGGTGGCATCCGGCACTTCGGGTGAACCATTGCCGTGCGTGCCGTTGTACTCCTTCCAAAATCCTTTCGGTTTTTTATCGTTCAGTGTCACCGGATTGCAATTAGCCACTACCGGCCATTCAAGCACGCAGCCGCTCATACTCAAATCCTGGATTCCCCAGTACGATGCGCCCGGCCAGAACGCTCGGCGTTCGGGCGGCACGTCCTTCCGGATCTGCCCACTGACGAAGGAGGGCAGACCCGCCGCCGGCGCGCAGGCGCCGGGCGCCCACGCCTCCTCGGCCCGCGCCACTGCGCGTGGCCCGCGGCAGGACTTATCGTATTCCAGATCCGACGGAGGGCGCAGTCCGGCACAGGACATAAAGGACTGGATGTCCGGAAGGGAAAGTAAATTGGCCGGCCGATCCGGCACATCGGCTTTGTACCGCCCCTCGTCTGGACTAAAACTGATGGTATATCCGTTGTAGCCGTTCAAATTGGCGAAGCGCCGGGAATCGTCCATCCCTAGAACGTCATAGCGCCCGTCATTGTAGTGCGCCTCTTTGAGATTGGGCGCCTGCTCGGTGAGAAACCGGGCATACTCGCCCTGGGTGATCGAATACTTCATGATGTAGAACGGACTGTAGCCATTCGGATACGTTTCACATGTCGGAGTCGTGTTCGTCACCACTACCGGATTCGCGTTCGTCCCCAATCCCGGATGGCCGCCCGGCTGGGTCGGGTCGGGGTTGTCGATCAACGTCAGCGGATGGGTGTGGCCGTCGGCAAACGGATGATCTTCCCACGGACCCTTGTAGTGGAACGGTCCCTCGGGCACATAGACCATCGCGATGGCATGCACCGACAGTTCCGCCTTGGCCGGATCGGCTTTATCCGCGGCATGCTGCCAGCGCAGTTTGACGCCCTTGAAATGGTTGGCGCCATTTCCGACCGCATCGCGGTAGATGAACACGCCGAGCCCCTTGCGTCCGTCGTCGCTAGCAACAACATCCAGCGTCGCTCCG
>JBIJDW010000087.1:0-9616 GCA_044343885.1 Kiritimatiellia bacterium | reverse complement strand
TACAACAAGCGCATCGTCGCCCGCCACCGCTCGGCTATGAAGAAATAATTTTGGTGCGATGGCCGAGCGGTTAGGCAGAGGTCTGCAAAACCTCGAACAGCGGTTCAACTCCGCTTCGCACCTCCATATCAAGACGCTTGAACTTCCGACCCGCAACGGCCGGGAGTTCTTCGTTTGTGCCCGGACAAGGAGACCCCTATGCGCACCTGCCACACTCTGATCATCGGCTCCGGCGCCGCCGGCCTGAATGCCGCCGTCCAACTCCGTCGCCTGGGCGTCGAAGACATCCTGATCGTCACCGAGGGGCTGGATCAGGGGACGTCGATCAACACCGGTTCGGACAAGCAGACCTATTACAAGCTGGCCCTGTGCGCCAGCGCCTCGGATTCGCCGCGCGAATTGGCCGACACGTTTTTTGCTGGCGGCTCGATGCACGGCGATCTGGCCCTGTCCGAGGCGGCCAATTCCGCCCGCGCCTTCATCAACCTGGTCAATCTCGGCGTCCCCTTTCCCCGTGACCGCTACGGCCAGTTCGTCGGCTACAAGACCGACCACGACCCGCGCCAGCGCGCCACGTCGGTCGGTCCCTACACCTCGCGCGACATGTGCCGCGCCCTGATCGCCGAGGTCGGCCGCCTCGGGATTCCCATCCTCGAACACCGGAACGTCGTGTCGCTGCTGACAATTCCCGGCACCGATCCCGCCCACCCGCTCCGAGCGGCGGGGGCGGTCATGATGGACGACGCGGGGCGGACCGAGGCGATTCTCGCCGAAAACACCGTGTTCGCCGTCGGCGGTCCCGGTGGCCTCTATCAGACCAGCGTCTACCCCACCTGCCATACCGGCGGCATCGGTCTCGCGATCGAGGCTGGCGTTCGCGCCCAGTCGCTGCCCGAGTCGCAGTACGGCCTCGCCTCGATCCAGTTCCGCTGGAATGTCTCGGGCACCTACATGCAGGTGGCGCCGAAGTTCGTGAGCACGGCGGCCGACGGCGTCTCCGACCCGCGCGAATTTCTCCTGCCGTGGTTTGACGACCCCGCCGATGCGTATTCCCGCGTCTTCCTCAAGGGCTATCAGTGGCCGTTCGACACCCAGAAAGTGGTCGGCGGCTCCTCGCTCATCGACATTCTGGTCTACATCGAGACCGTCGGCCGCGGGCGCCGGGTCTTTCTCGATTTTCGGGGCAACCCATCGGGATTCGACCTGGCCCGCCTCTCCGTCGAGGCCCGCACCTACCTGGAGAAGTCCCGCGCCACCTCCGGCACGCCGCTGGACCGGCTGCGCACGATGAACCCCGGCGCGATTCAGCTCTACCTCGACCATGGCATTGATCTGACCACCGAACCGCTCGAAGTCGCCGTCTGCGCCCAGCACAACAACGGCGGACTGGCGGCCGACGCCTGGTGGGAGTCGCTGAACGTCCGGGGCCTCTTCCCCGTGGGCGAGGTGAACGGCTCGCATGGCGTGTGCCGCCCCGGCGGCTCGGCGCTCAACTCCGGGCAGGTCGGCGCGCTCCGCGCGGCCGAACAGATCGCCGCCACGCGCCGCGAGCCGACGCTCGATATTGCGGCCGCGCAGGCCGCGGCGAAGGCCCGGATGGCGGAGCTGGAAGCCTGGCTGGACGGCGCCTCGGACGCGTCCGCCTCCTGGCTCGACGAACGTCAGCAGCTCCAAGCCCGGATGAGCCGCGCGGGGGCGCACATTCGCGCAGTCGCCGCTGTTCGCGCGGCCCGTGACGAAGCCCGCGCCCAAGTGTCCCGCCTCCAGACCGCAGGCTGTCGCCACACCGGCGGTGCCACCCGCGCCGAGGCGCTGCGCACCCGCTCGCTCGCCATCGCCCAGCTCGCCTATCTGGACGCCATCGCCTTCCAGCTCGCCAGCGGCGTGGGGAGCCGCGGTTCGGCGCTGGTCCAGGAACCGGCGGGGACGCGCATTCATCCAAGCCTGCCCGCCGAATGGGCCTTCGTTCCCGAAAACCCGGCCTTCCGCGAACAGGTGCTGGAAACACTCCCCTCCCGCGACGGATCATTCGCCCACCGCTGGGTACCGCGCCGCCCAATTCCCGAAACCGACACCTGGTTCGAAACCGCCTGGGCCGCTTTCCGCAACGGCGAAATCTACCGGTAGAGGCGCTTGCAAAACCTCCTTCGTCGGTTTTGCAAGCGCCGTATTCAGAAGTCAGAATCCAGTATTCAGAATGGGAACCCTCTCACCGGCAACGTGTACTATTATTCTGAATTCTGGTCTCTACTTTCCGCTTGCGGCGAGTTGGAGCGCGAGCAGAGCGTAGGAGGTGGCCAGGACCGGGTCGTTCTCCCAGAACCGGTTATTGGCATTGGCCCACGAACCGTCGGGATTCTGCAGGGCGGTCAGCTTGCGCGCGAGATCCTCGCGCCAGCGGATCGGCCCGCCCGCGCCATCCTTGCGGACGACCGCATCCATCCGCCCGGCGGTGAGCGCCCGCGCAATCACGTTGTAGTAGAAGTAGAGTCCCTGGGAACCCATGCCCGGGTTCTCGTCGAGCGTCCAGTGCCGGGCCGCATAATCAACCGCCGAGATCACGCGGGGATCGTCGCGCGGCACCTCGGCGTAGAGCATCGCCATCAGCCCTGCGTAAGTGATGCTGCCATAGGCGCGGAGCACCACTCGGCCGGATGCGTTCGTCTCGACACCGGCCTTGGGGTCGATCGGGTTGTAGACGAAGCCGCCCTCGTGGTCCGGGCCGTCTTCCGGCTTCGCCTGGAGCCGGCCAACGTAGCGCAGCACATGCTCCCAATTGACATCGGCGCGGACCTCCCCGGTCGGCCGCAGGTCTTCGACGTCCTGTGTCCGGCGCATCGCCTCGACGGCGTAATGGGTGTTCATCAGATCGGTGTATTCGCGCTGGGTCTGGTTGTCATAGCCGAATCCGCCGAAGTGGAACTCCTCCGCCCCCGCATACTGCGAGGCCGCGAGGAAGGTGCGCGCATTCTGGAGCACCCGCGTCAGATCCTGGCGGCCGGTTTCGTGGAGCGCCATCAGACAAATCGCGGTGTTATAATTGCAGAGGCCGCCCCCTTTGCGCCCGGGGACATCGGCATAAATGCCTCCATTGGTCTGCACGCAGGTGAGGAGATACGCCACCGCCTTGTCGATGGCCGCGTTGGTCGCCCCGTCGCCCGATCCGGTCAGCGCCCACAGCGCCAGCCCGCTCAACGCCGGGAACCGGGGGTCCGACCACGCGCCGGTCTCGCCCTGATGAGAGACCAGCCAGGCCCTTCCCCGTGCCGCCGCCTCGCGAGCTTGTATCCGCCACGGCTCGACCTCGGCCACCGGCGTGGCCGCCGGAACGGTACCCCACCCGGATCGCGATGTAGCCTCGACGCGGTTCTTCACACGCCACACCTGGATCGCGACACCCAGACACGCAGCTATAACCAGCAAAACGGCGATTTTCTTCATAGCGCTCCCGATTAAGAAATGGATCTCATCTCAGAGGCGCTTGCAAAACCTCCTTGGTCGGTTCTGCAAGCGCAGTATTCAGAAGCCAGTATTCAGAATTGTAACCCTCTCATGGGCAACGTGTCCTATTATTCTGACTCCTGTCTTCTGAATTCTGACTTCTCTCTTGCAAACACCCCAGAAGGGTTTTGCAAGAGCCTCCTCATTATAACCTTAAACGCCCCACGCCCGTCAAAGGTTCATCCTGCTTTCAGCTTTTCAGCTTTTCAGCTTTTCAGCTTTCCGCTTTTCTTTATGGCATAGAGGTCATTGGCGGTGGCGTGGATGACCCAGAAGTCGTCGGAGAGGTCGCGGCGGGTGAGGTAGGCGTAGGGAAGGGTGCCGTAGCCCTTGTTGCCCCATTTCTCGCCCCAGGAGTTGCGGAAGATGAGGGTCTGCGCGGCGTCGTCGTAGCCGACGGCCATGACGGCGTGTCCGCCCTGGAGGCGTTCGCTGGGTTTGGGGAGGCGGATGATGCCGCTGCGGGCGACGGCTTTGGTCAGCACGTGCTCGTAGACGGAGAAGCCGAAGACGAAGGGAACGCCGCCTGCGAGGCAAGCCTTCATGGCGTCGAGATCGGAGAGGCGCTCGTAGGAGGTGACGAGGTGGTTTTGGGCCTCGGTATAGCATTTCTTAATGGGCTTGCGGGTGAATGTGGAGATCGTGTAGGGCCAGAGCGCTTCTTTGCAGACGCCGAGCTTGGCCAGTGTCTTGATTCCAACCCGCAACATGGCGCCGGAGTCTTCCTTGATCGTGCCCATGACGTCGCGCTCGTTGTAGTAGACAAAGAGGCGGCTCAGGTCGCGATAGCGCGGGGAGAGTCCGACTTGCAGCGCCTTCATCTGGAGGAACTCCAAGGCGCCCACCAGAGCCTGCGCGGTACACGAGCCGAGTTCGCCCTGATCCTCCACCGGCGAACAACCGACGCGAAGGTCTGCCCGTGCGGCCAGCTTACGGGGAACCGTGTAACGCGCACGGTAGGAGATATCGCGCGCATCGGGGGTGTCGGGCAGCCATCCGAGTTTGTGCGTCTGCAGCATGAGAAACCTCGTTTTCTGTTTTCCGCTCACGGGCGGTCTTTGCCGAGGTATTATAGCAAAAGGGTAAAAAAACCGCAAGGAACGGGCAAGGGACGGGCCTTTCCTCAGCGCCCAACGCCCAACGCCCAACAACCCGTGGGCCTGAACCCTTCTCCTCTCCATTGGCCTGCGGCGCGGCGGGACGCCGCCGCCCTACCTCGCGCGAAGCGCCTTTCCATAAAAACTGACGGTGATCGGTGCGGGCGCGAAGCAATCGGCTGCGCGAGCCTCTCGTCCTCGTCGTCGTCGTCGTCCTCGATCAACTGATCCTGTGGCTTGCTCCGCCAGACCGTTTGGCCGCTCTCTCTCCTCGACCGTACTCGTCGCCCGTACTCGTCGCCAGCGACAAGGCCTCCACGGCATACAGAGGAAGCGACAGCAGTTCAAACGTCACAGCGCTTGCCGTCTGGTCTGCTCGTGCGCGATACGCAGCCGTCACGCGCGATGACGGATTCAGAGGTGAATTCCAGAAGCGAGCCGGCCACGATGACAGGCAACTCCGGCCGTTCCTCGAAAAAATAGCGCAGCGCGGCCAGGGCATTCGGGGTTGCCTGTATTTCGTCCAGAAACAGCAGACTGCGCGCTCTCTCGATCTTTCGGCCAAGCAGCCCCTCAATCTCCAACACCATGCGCTTCACGTCCAAACTCTGGAAAACGCGATCCAGTTCCGGATGTTTTTCCAGATTGATTTCGTTCAGCGTCAGGTTGTGGCTCGCGGCGAAACGACGCACGAGCGTGGATTTGCCCACTTGGCGGGCGCCTCGCAGAATCAGGGGTTTGCGGCGCGCCTTACCATATCAGATCGAGAGAAACTGCTCAGAACGACGAACGATCATACCAAACACATCTTTCTTTTAGCCAAAGCGTGTCTATAATACAGGTTTCTATGGACCATACAAGCAATTGTATTCATTCTCCCTCGTCGACCGTTGGCTCCGCAAGGGACGGGCCTGAATGGCGCTAAGTTAAGCGATGCTTCCGATCATAATCCTAATCGTAATCATAATCCATTCTCCTTCAGGAGATTAAGATCAAGATTAGGATTAGGATTAGGATTAAGATTAAGATGGCAGTAGCCCCTTAACTGAGCGCCATTCGGGACGGGCCTTTCCTCACAGCAATTCTAATTATGATGCGATTGGGTCATCGGGGTCGGGGTCGGTATCGGAATCGGGCCAGATTAACACGCAAAAAAGAGCCAGCTTGTTCATTTGAACAGCGGACTTCCGACGGGGCGCGCGTCCGTATCTTCTTCCTCGTCGCCCCAGTCTCCGGCTCCGACATTGGCCCCGCCGCCTGCGTCTCCTCCTCCGACGGGAATGATCGGATCGGTGGATGGGCCTTCGGGAGTCAAAAGCGGATCGGGGTCCTTGACGGCGGTCTTGACGGGATCCGTGACAGGCGGCAGCACCGTGGTGCCGCCGTCAAACAGGCGGCGTTGCCGCTGGTACATGGGCAGATACTGTTTTTCGAGCGAGAGCAAGAGCACGGCCATCGCGGCCGGATACGCGGGGCCCGTCCCCCACACGTTCTCCTCTTTAGCGTTGTCGGGAGGATACGGCCAACTGCCGTCACCCGCCTGATGGTCGAGGAGCACGGTCGCCAAACGCGGTCCGAAATTCTGCCACTCCTGACCGCCAATCTGGAACATGCCCTGGGCCATGTAGAACGAGCTGAAGTAGAAATAGCCACCGTACTGGGGACCTCCCCAAGTGGGCGGAAAGCGGCGCAGATAGGCCAGCGCCGCGCGGGTGTTTTGCTCGTCGCCGACGTCAAAAAGCGACATGATGAAGACCGCCAGCGCGGTGGATGAACGTTCCGCCTTACCGCCGACCCGGCGATCCGGATAAAAGTAGCCTCGATCCGGACTCCCCTTGCCGGATTCCGCCGACGGCACCTCGGCGTTGGCCCGTCTGAGATAGCCCAGCGCCGAGTTGCAGACGGACGGCTCGATCTCAAATCCCGCCTGGCGGGCCGTGTGCAGCACCAGCAATTGCCAGCAGGTGACCGAGATGTCGCTGTCGGTGGTGTAGGGATCATAACGCCAGCCGCCCTGCTGCCCCGCCGCCTTGGCCATCAACTGGGCGCGGAGAATCACGTCCACGCTCCGGCGGCACCAGTCGGCCAGGCCGGGTTCCAGCTTTTCATCGGACTGCATGCCCAGGCAGGAGAGTGCAAAGAGGGAGCTGATGGCATGGATGTACATGCCGTTGTTGGCGCCCTGCCCTACATAGCCGTCGGGGGCCATGGCGCTCATCACATATTTCAACGCCGCCGCCACGTTCGTGCCATACGGGCCGTTGTCCCCCGGCAGATGTCCATTGGCCAAGAAGGCCAGCCCGGCCAGCGAGGCAACGGCCGGGCGGTAGTTCGCGTCATTGACGACCCAGGAGCCGGCGTAGGTCCCGTTGGTGACCTGGTGTTCCGCCATCCAGCGTAGTCCCCCAGCGACGGCTCCTTCCAGACGTGCCGGATCCACGCGCACCAGGACGGGCGCAACCGGCGCTTCCGCGCCCGCCGCAGACACCGGCATCCGAGCCAGTAACACGATCAGCAGCAGCGTCGTGCCACCCATGCGGAACATGATCTTCATTTTCATAATCAATACCTCAGCCAGCCGGGAACCGTATCGATCAATTGCTTCGTAGGCTTCTCATAGCGGCGCGCGCCCCCGGCGCGGCGCAAGTCCTTGCTGGTCTTGTCCAGTTCGCGCAGGATATAGATCACGAGTTGCTCGTCCGGCGGCGTCTTCGGGGGATCAATAATCTTCGTAAAGATTTCTCCGCCGAGCGAGGAATGGAGCGTGCGCCAGGCAAAGAGCGAACCCGCCAGCGGCGCATCGGGCACCCCGGCGCCGGGCGTGCCCCGCCGGGCAAGCACCGCATCAAAGCCCTCCACCGCCTCGCGCCTCGCACGGTCAAACTGGGCCATGATGCGGCGGCGGGCGTGTTCGGCATCGCGCCGACTGAGCCCGTCCCACGCGCCAGCGGGCGCCCCCCACCATCCGGTCGGCGTAATCGGCGCGCGCTTCAGAACCAACTCGCGCGCCTGGCTCTCAAACTGTTCGGCTTGCCGCGACAGATCGTCCAGGGCCAGCTTGTCGCGGGACAGCGTGTCGGCGCCCGCCGGGCGATCGGGATTGCCCAGCGCCAGCGTACGGGTGCGGATCTCCCGTGCCAGTGCACCCACCGTCCCGTTGTCATCCAGCGCCTTGAACCGTTCGAGCACGCCCAGAAACTCACCGGTGAGCCGTGCGGCCTGATTCATCGCATCCCGGAATCCCGGACTGGTGGCGTTCCCAGTCTGTAACGCCCCTCCCGCATCCCGGAGGCGATTCCGCAAGTCGTGAATCAGAGGCAGACGCGCCTGCATCACGATGGCCGCAGCAGCCGGATTGCCCGCGAAGAAAGCCTCAGCCACCGCCCCGGGATCCTTCGCTTCCGCCAGCTTGCGGGCGGCCACATAATAGCGGCGAAGCTCGCGCACGGCCGCACTCTCGTTGCCGACCGGCTTTTCACCGCGCATGAGTTTGACCGCCTGTGTCAACCCGCTACCCAACGTATTCACGGAGCGTGACAACTCCTCCAGATCCATCGTCACGGCCGCAGCGGCTTCCGGTCTCGCCGTATTTCCCGCGCGCTCCTTGAGCCGGCCGAGCATCGGCGGCACGACGACCCGGTAGCTGTTGAGCGCTGCGCGCAGAGCGGCCAGCGTCGCAGCAAGCCGGACGTTCGTCTCCCGGCCTGGATCGCCATAGGCCAGGTCCAGATGCATCCGGTACGAAAGACGCAGGGCGTCGGACTCCCATTCCGTCAACCCGGCTTCCAACGCGACGAGGGCCGGTTTCATGGCGGACATTTCGCCTCCCTCGGACGGCGGCGCCAAGGTCGTCAACCCGCCGATCAACCGGGCCGTCCGCCCCACCAGCGTATCGAGTTCCGCATCAACCGGTGTCTGAATGGCGGTGACGGCGCGTGTGAGCGCCGGAAGCGCCGCATTCAGGCCCGTGGGCGCCGGCTGCGCCCCGATCTCCTTTTTAGCATCGGCGCTGCCATTCACATCCAGCGTCCGCACCCGTTCCGCAGCAGCGGCGCGCGACGCCTCATCGCGGGCCAGATCCAAGGCTTTGAGCGCGTCCGCCAGGCGCCGTTCCGCCGGGGTCACGCGAGCGGCATTCAGCCAATCCGCATATTCATTGTCTATGGCCGCGCGCGCCAGCGCTTCGGCTTCGCAGGTCAGGGCGGTATTCGTGTCCGGGCTGGCGCCTCCCCCGGTCGTTCGTCCGGGCGCCATGACCGCCAGCCGATCGCCCAGACCCAGAAAGGCACTGCGCTCCACCATGCGGGCATCGGCGGCCCGCCAGCGCGCCAGCGCGACAGACGGCGCAGCGGATCCCACCTGGGCAATCTCGTCGCGGCGCTGGTTGTACTGCGTACGAAGGGCGGCGCGGGCCGTCTGCCGCTGGGTTTTCCATTCCGGCAACGGCGACAGCAGGAGTCCGATCCAGCCGTCAATCTGCTCCGCCAGGGTCTTGCCTGCGGCCTGCTGCCGGGCCGGGTCGGCATGCTTGAGATCGCGGCCGCTGCGGCTGATCTGCCGGGTGAAGTCCTGAAGTTCTTCGATCTTGATCTGGGATGACATTCTGGCCAGCGCCCCCAAGTCGGCGCCCGTGGCGTCCAGGGCCTCCAGCAGCAAGTCGACCCGCCGATCGCGGGACGCGGGAGACGGGCGGGACGCGGCCTCCGTCAAGCCCGCGGTCGCCACGATCTCGCCGCGCAGGTTGAGGGAGCGCCGGATGAGGTCGCGCGCCCACCGTTCGCGCAGCAGGGCCGGAATCGTCTCGGACGTGAGCTGTCGCAGGGCGGCCTGACGCGCCTCGAGGCTGTGGGGCGAGGGCGTCGGCGGCTTGTCAAACAGACCGGAGAGCATTGCATAGAGCATCCGCACCTCATCGGCACCGTCCGCGCCATCGGTGAAGTGGTGCTCGCGCTCGATGAAATCCAGCAGACTGTCGGCCGCCGGTCGGCTGTTCAACGCCAGGCCCTGCGCCTTGGCGG
>JBIJDW010000086.1:0-9629 GCA_044343885.1 Kiritimatiellia bacterium | reverse complement strand
ACGTCCATACCGATTATCTCCGGGCCCGCAGGCGGCCGTGTTTCAAAAATCCGTCATAGTTGCGCATCAGCAGATGCGACTCCATCTGGCGCAGGGTATCCAGCGCCACGCCGACGATGATCAGCAGGCTGGTGCCACCGAAGAACGACGCCATGCTCCAGTCGAGGCTCATCCAGCCGTTGAGCACCTGCGGCAGGATCGCCACGACGAGCAGCCCGATGCCGCCGATGAGCGTGACGCGAGTCATCACCGCATCGAGATACTCGGCGGTTGCGCGACCGGGGCGGATGCCGGGGACATACGAGCCATCGCGCTTGAGGTTGTCGGCGATCTGCATCGCGTTAAATTGGGTGGCGACCCAGAAGAAGCAGAAGAAGAGGACCATGACGGCATAGACGGTCAGATGCAGAGCCGAGGCAGGGTCGGAGAGGAGCTGGCCCAGTTCACGCAGCCAATCGAACGCCGGGAAGCGGGTGCCGTCGATCTGGGCCAGCGCGCTGGCTGGAAAAGTGATCAGCGGGCCGGCGAAGATGATCGGCATGACGCCCGTGTAGTTGACCCGCAGCGGCATGTACGTGTTCTGTCCGCCGTACGTGCGATTGCCTACCACGCGGCGGGTCGAATGGATCGGCACGCGCCGGACGCCCTGGGTGAGCATGACGGTGCCCATGGTGACGGCAAAGCCCAGCAGCAGCAGCAGCACCAGCTCGAAGATGCTGGCGGTCGGCTTGATATCGCCCATGCCGATGTAGCGCTCCCAGGCGATCATCACCGCATGGGGCAGGCGGCTGCAGATATTGATCATGATGATGAGCGAGACGCCGTTGCCGATGCCGCGGGCCGTGATCTGGTCGCCGAGCCACATGACGAACATCGATGCCGAGGTCATGGCGATCATGGTCATCAGGGTAAAGCCGACGCCCGGGTTCGTCACCAGATCGACCGCGCCGAAGCCGAGACGCTCGGGGTTTTGCAGCCCCTGAGCGAGAAAGAACGACTGGAACAAGCAGATGCCGATCGTCAGGTAGCGCGTATACTGGTTCATGCGCTGCCGACCGCTATCGCCCTCGCGCACCATCCGTTCCAGCGCGGGAACGACGGCGGTGAGGAGCTGCAAGATGATCGAGGCACTGATATACGGCCAGATGCTCAGAAAGCCGACCGAGCACGAGCTCATGGCGCCACCGGTGAACACGTCGAACATGCTCATCAGGCCGCCAGCCGAGCCGCTCGCCGACTCGCGCATCCGGTCCATGATCTCGTTGAGGACACTCAGGTTGACCCCCGGCGTGGGGATCATCGAGATGAGTCGGCTGATAAACACCAGCCCGGCCGTCAGGAGGATGCGTTTACGCAGCTCCGGTATTTTGAACGTATTCGCAAAGGTGGCCAGCATATTTGCGCTCCTGAGTCTGGGGTCGCGCGTCCGGGTGCGGGGTTCGGGGCGGGATCATCCTCGAGGATTATCCCGGCACCCGGCACCCGCTTCCCGTCGCGACCCGGTCGTTACTCCTGCGTGCTACCGACGACGACGACGATGGCGGTTCCGCCAGCGGCCTCGATCTTCGCCCGTGCCGACGCGCTGAACGCATCGGCGGTGACCGTGAGTTTCCGGTTGAGGTCGCCGGTACCGAGAATCTTGACACCGCCGCAGTTGGCATGCACGAGGCCAGCCAGAAGGAAATCGCCGACCGACACCTGGCTGCCGTCTGCAAACCGGTTCAGGGTTTTGATATTGACCGTCTGCCAAGGGACACGGTTGGGGTTCTTGAACCCGCGTTTGGGCAGACGCCGCACGAGCGGCATCTGACCGCCTTCAAAGCCCAGCTTGTGCTTGTGGCCTTTGCGGGCCTTCTGTCCCTTGTGACCCTTGCCGGAGGTCTTGCCGTGTCCCGAGCCGGGACCGCGGCCAACGCGCTTGCGGCTTTTGCGGGCGCCCGGCGTGTTTTTAAGCGTAGAGAGATCCATGTTTCAAACTCCTCGTATCAAGGCTTCGGCGGCCGCCCATTCGGGGCCGACCGCAGGTGGGATGTTTCAGGTGCGGGTGGCCGCGATCTCCTCGGCCGTGCGCAACTGCTGCAGGGCGGCGATCGTGGCTTTCACCACATTCAACCGGTTCTTGCTGCCGAGCGACTTGCCGATCACGTCCCGGACGCCGGCCGCTTCGAGAACGGGGCGCATGCCGCCGCCCGCGATGATGCCCGATCCGTCCGGAGCGGGCTTCAGCAGCACGCGGCCGCCGTCGCAGACGCCGACCACGTCATGCGGGATGGTCTTGCCGACCATCTTCACACGCATCATCTCCTTCTTCGCGCAATCGCCACCCTTGCGGATCGCCTCGCTGACCTCGTTCGCCTTGCCGAAGCCGAAGCCGACGCGGCCTCCATGGTCACCAACGACCACGACGGCGCTGAAACTGAAGCGGCGTCCGCCCTTGACCACTTTCGCGCACCGGTTGACGAACACGACACGCTCGTCCAGGTCGCTACCCCCGCCATCGCGTTTGTTTCTATCTTCGCTCACTTCGCCTCCTCAGCCGCGGGAGCGGCATCCGAAATCCGCAGGCCCGCCGCCACGGCGGACTCCACGATCTGCTTGATGCGGCCGTGGTAACGGAATCCGCCGCGGTCGACGACCACGCGGGCGATTCCCTTTTCGGCTGCGGTTTTGGCGGCCTGCTCCCCCACCACTTTCGCGGTGTTCAGGTTGCAGCCAGCGGCATCCTCCACGGCGAGCGTGGACGTGGCGGCCAGCGTATGCGAGGCCGTATCATCGATGAACTGCACATACATGTGCTTGTTCGAGATGTAAATCGCCATTCGCGGGCGCTCCGCCGTGCCCTGCACGCGCTGGCGGAGGCGCATGTGACGGCGCCTGCGTTGATCCTTGCGGTTCTTCACTATCATCAGCCACTCCCGTTCAGGCGTTAGGCAACCGTCTTGCCCTGCTTGCGGCGAATCTGTTCGCCGACGTACTTGATGCCCTTGCCCTTGTAAGGCTCGGCGGGGTAGTATCCGCGGATGCGGGCCGCCGCCTCGCCGACAAGCTGCTTGTCGATACCCGTGACGGTCAACTGGACGCCTTGTTTCTCGGTGACCGTGATGCCGGCGGGGATCGAATACTCTTTGGGTGACGCAAAGCCGAGCGACAGCATCAGCTTCGGACCCTGGACCTGGGCTTTAAATCCGGTGCCCTCGATCGAGAGCTCCTTCTTGTAGCCTTTGACCACGCCCTCGATCATATTCTTGACCAGGGAGCGGCTCAGCCCGTGATAACTCCGTTGAACGCGCGAGTCATCCTTGCGCGACACGCACACCGCGCCGTCGGCGACGACGGCGGAGATGCCGTCTGGAAGCGTGCGGGAAAGTTCACCGAGCGCCCCTTTCACGGACACCCAGCCGCCGCGGGCTGTAACGGTGACGGTGGCAGGTATACCCACCGGTTGTTTACCGATTCTCGACATGGCACGACACCTCTTACCAGATGGTACAAATCACTTCGCCGCCCAGCTTACGCTGGCGCGCCTCTTTACCGGTCATCACCCCATGGGAGGTGCTGACGACTGCGGTACCCAACCCATTGAGCACCTGCGGTATATCCTGATATCCGGCAAACCGGCGCAGGCCGGGTTTGCTGATGCGGCTGATCCCGCGAATCACGGGTTCACCGTCGGCCGCATACTTCAGCGTGAGCAACAGCACCCGCTTGGGATCGCCCGCCAGCGTACAGCCGGCGATGTAGCCCTCCTGCTTGAAGACGCGGGCAATTTCGCCCTTGAGCCTGGAGCCGGGCATCTCCACTTCATGGAGGCCAGCCTTTTGCGCGTTGCGCAGCCGCAGCAGCATGTCTGCGATGGGATCCGATACACTCATGACAACTCCCTCACCAACTCGCCTTGGTCACACCCGGGATCTGTCCCGACACAGCCAGCTCACGGAAGCAAATACGGCAGAGCTGGAACTTACGGATATAGGCACGGGCGCGCCCGCAACGGGTGCACCGGCAATATTTGCGCACGGCGAACTTCGGCGTGCGTTTTGCCTTTTCCATCAAACACAATTTGGCCATAGCGCAACTCCTTACTTTCCGGCGAACGGCATACCGAGCGCCGCGAGCAGCTCGCGGGCTTCATTGTTGGTGCGGGCCGACGTCACAAACGTGACATCCATCCCCTTTTCCACGCTCGATCCGGTGTTGACTTCCGGGAAGATCGTATGCTCCTTGATTCCGAGCGTATACCCTCCCCGTCCGTCAAAGCCGCGAGGCGAGACGCCGCGAAAGTCGCGAATACACGGCAGCGCGTGATTCACGAAGCGATCAACGAACTCGTACATCCGGTCACCGCGAAGGGTGACCTTGGCGCCGATGACCATGCCTTCGCGCAGTTTGAAATTCGAGATGCTCTTGCGAGCCTTGCAGGTCATGGGCCGTTGACCGGTGATCTTCGTCAGATCCTCAATCAATGTCTTCTGCTCGTCCTTTTCGACGATTCCGAAGCCCATGTTCACCACGACCTTCTGCAGGCGGGGCACCAGCATGGGGTTGGCAAGCCCCAGCGTCTCACGCAGCTTGGGCGTGATCTTTTCCTTGTACAACTCTTTGAGTCTGGGCATGTCCGTCTCCTATCCGTGCAAGACCTTGTTTGTCGCCTTGGATACCCGTTCGAGCGTGTCTCCGGTGCGGACGCGCCGGATTCGGACGCCCTTCTTGGCCTCCGCATCATAGGGCATCACCTTGGACATCCGGATCGGCGCCTCGATCTCGACAAACCCGCCATCAGGCTTGGTCTGAGACGGGCGCACGGCCTTTTTCACCAGATTCAGTCCCTCGACGAAAACGACGTTCTTGCGAAGGTCGATTCGCGTGACCTTTCCGGTCTTGCCGGCGTATTCGCCTGAAATGGCGATCACCGTGTCATGCTTCTTGATGCGTGCAATGCTCATGCTTCTTTTCCCGTAACTCGCAACCCGCAACCCGCAGTTCGCTAGCCTTGCCCCGCCGGGTCCGACCCGTGCCAGGCCAACGCTTACGCCATTGCGCGCGTGTTACTGTGGTGCTGGCGTCAGACCACTTCCGGCGCCAGCGAGATGATCTTCATGTAATTCCGGTCGCGCAACTCGCGCGCCACCGGACCGAAAATACGCGTGCCGATCGGATTCAGCTTGGCATCCACGATCACACAGGCGTTCTGGTCAAAACGGACATGCGAACCGTCCGGGCGGCTGATGGGGTGGCCCACGCGCACGACGACGGCCGTGCAGACCTGCCCCTTCTTCACCGCACCGGTCGGTTGCGCTTCCTTGATGGCCACGCGAATGACGTCGCCGATATGAGCGAACGACTTGCGCTGGCCGAGGATACGGAAACACATGGCCAGCTTGGCGCCCGAATTATCGGCCACAATCAGTTCAGTTTGTTCCTGAATCATGCCTTCGGCGCTCCTTCCGCAGACACCACTTCAACCACGCGCCAGCGCTTCATCTTGCTCAGCGGGCGGCATTCGGTGATGACCACCGCATCGCCCACCTGCGCAGCATTCTGTTCGTCGTGCGCGTGATACTTTTTGTGCTGGCGGATCACCTTGCCATACATGGGATGACGCAGCCGACGCTCGGTTTGCACCACGATCGACTTGTTTCCACTGCGGCTGATCACCACGCCCTTGCGGATCTTGCGGGACCCGCGGCTCTCTGTCGTCTCGGCCATTACTTACCCGCCTCCCGCTCACACTGTACCGTGAGCATGCTCGCGATTTCACGACGGAGCGTACGAATCCGAAGCGGCTTCTCTACGCTGGCGCCGGAGTGATGCTTCAGGCGAAAGTTGCGCAATTCCTGCGACTGCTCGCGAACCCGCTGAGCCAACTCATCCGCCCCAAGTTCTCTGAATTCCCTAGCCTTCATTGTTGTTCCCATCTCCGCTTGGATCACTTACGCGTAACCAACCGCGTGCGGATGCCCAGTTTGGTGTCGGCCAGGCGGAGGCATTCGCGAGCGACGACGTCGGGAACGCCGCCAACCTCGAATAGCATCTTGCCCGGAACGATCACAGCAACCCAGAGCTCCGGATTACCCTTGCCCTTGCCCATACGCACTTCGATGGGCTTCTTGGTGACAGGCTTGTCCGGGAAAATCCGGATCCACAGCTTGCCCTTGCGCTTCATATGGCGGTTGACCGCCACACGACACGCCTCGATCTGGGTATTGGTGACCCAGCCGCGGGTGAGCGCCTTGATGCCATACTCGCCGTAGGCCAACTCGGCGCCCGAGGTGGCGTGGCCCGCCCGGTTTCCCTTGGACTGCTTGCGATGCAAGACCCGTTTAGGCATTAGTGGCATTGCTTCTCCTCCTCGTCCCGGACCGCGCCGGCTGGAAATCATCCTTGGTGCAGATCCACACCTTGATACCGATCAGGCCGGCCGTCGTGTGGGCCTCGGCGAATCCGTAATCGATGTTCGCTCGCAGGGTGTGCAACGGCACCTTGCCCTGCTTGCTCCACTCCACGCGCGAGATCTCGGCGCCATTGATACGGCCGCTGCAGCGGATCTTGATCCCCTCGCAGCCGATATCCATGGCGACCTTCTCGGCCCGCTTCATGGCGCGCTTGAGCGCCACGCGGCGCTCGATCTGCTGCGCCACGCCCTCGGCGACCAACTGCGCGTTGGCGTCGGGATCGCGAACCTCGTGGATCTCCAGGTAGATCTCCTTACCTGTCTTTTTCGCCAGATCGGCGCGGATCCGTTCGACATCCTGCCCCTTGCGGCCGATGACCACGCCCGGCCGGGCTGAGAAGATGTTGATCCGCACACGATTGGCGTAGCGCTCGATCATGATCTTGGCGATCGCGGCGCCTTCCAAACGTTTCTTAACTTCCTCGCGGATCATCTGATCTTCCGCGAGCAGCGTGCCAAAATCACGCTTTCCGGCAAACCACCGCGAGCTCCATGCGTGGTCGACCGCGATTCGGAATCCGATAGGATTGACTTTCTGTCCCAACGTCCTGCTCCTTCCTGAAAAAAAAGCCTTCGGCCTTAACGACCGTCGGTCAGGACCACTTTCACATGGCACAACCGCCGGGCAATCGGGCTCGCACTGCCACGGGCGCGAGGCCAGAACCGCCGCAAACGCGGCCCTTCATCAAACACCGCCAACCGGATGCGTAAACCGTCCGCATCCAGATTGACGTTGTTTTTCGCGTTGGCCAACGCCGACTGGATCGTCTGACCCAGCACGGCGGCCGCCTTCCGCGGGCTGAATTGCGTCACCTTCAACGCCTCGCTGACCGTCATTCCCTGAACCTTGCGGGACAGAGGACGGCCCTTCTGCGCTGAAAGCCGGACGTTACGGGTAATAGCCGTCACTTCCATAACTGATTCCCTCATTACTTCGCCGCCGCTTTGTCCGTGTGGACGCCGTGCGAGCGGAATGTGCGTGTGGGGGCGAACTCGCCCAACCGGTGCCCAACCATATTCTCGGTGATGAAAATAGGGATGTGCTGTTTGCCATTGTGAATCGCAAACGTATGACCGACAAACTCCGGCATGATCATCGAGCGACGCGACCACGTCTTGATCGGCGTCTTTCGAGTGCCCTGGTTCATCTTCTCCACCTTCTTCAGCAGGTGGGCCTCGACGTACGGACCCTTCTTAATAGACCGCGGCATGGGTTACTTTCTCCCCTTGACGATAAACGTACTGGATGTCTTGCGCCGGTTGCGGGTTTTGCCGCCCTTCGACAGCTTGCCCCAGGGCGAGACCGGATGACCGCCACCGGACGTGCGGCCCTCGCCGCCGCCCATCGGATGGTCCACCGGGTTCATCGCCACACCTCGAACGGTCGGACGGATGCCCATCCACCGCTTGCGGCCGGCCTTGCCGAGCTTCACGCTGTTCCAATCGGCGTTCCCCACCTGACCGATCGTCGCCAGGCCCTTGGCGTTCACCCGCCGGACTTCGCCGGAAGGCAAGCGCAGCGTGGCGTAGCCGTCTTCGCGCGACATGAGCTGGCAACTGTTGCCCGCGGAACGGGCGAGCTGGCCGCCCTTTCCGGGAATCAACTCAATGTTGTGCACGGTCAGACCCAACGGGATCTTCTCCAGCGGCAGGGCATTGCCCACGGTCGGCTCGGCTTCGATCCCCGACAAAACCAGATCTCCCACCTTGAGACCCGTGGGTGCCAAGATGTAGCGCTTCTCGCCATCGACATAGTTGAGCAGCGCGAGATTGGCCGAGCGGTTGGGATCGTAGGCGATCTCGGCCACGCGCGCCGGAATGCCCGCCTTGTCGCGGCGAAAATCAACGATGCGGTAACGCCGTTTGACGCCGCCGCCGCGGTGGCGCGTGCTGATGCGCCCCGAGTTGCCACGCCCAGCCTTGGCGCGCATCGGCTCGGTCAGCTGGCGCACCGGCTTCTTCTCGGTGATTTCATCAAAGGTCTGCGCCACACGATGGCGGAGACCCGGACTTCTTGGTTTAAAGGTTTTCAGACCCATGGATCTATTCCTCCGGCGGCGTTAGACGGCCTCAATGCGTTCGCCCGCACGTACGGTGACGATTGCGCGCTTCCAATTGGGGCGGCTGGTGTGGCGGCGCGTACGCGTCATGCAGGGCTTGCCCACATAATTTTGCGTGCGCACGGCTAGTACGTGAACACCGAACTGCTCTTCGACCGCCGCGCGAATCTCCTGCTTGTTCGCCTCGGGGGCGACCTCGAGAAGAAACGCATTCTGCGCGGCCATCGCCGTCCCTTTTTCCGTTACTTGAATTTTTCGGATGATACCGGCGTGCTTCATGCCGTCACCTCCGCCTTCCCTGTCAGACGCATGGTGAGCGCCTCAAAACCCGCACGCGTGGCAATCACGGTGCGAAAACGAAGTAGGGAGTATACATCAACATCGCGGGCGCAAGCAACCTCTACCTTTGGAATGTTGCGCGCGGCACGCACCAGCGCGTCGTTGGCAACGTCGGTCACAAAGAGACCCGAGGTGCGCACGTCGAGCTTCTTGAGCAGTGCCGCCACGAGTTTGGTCTTGGCCTCGGGCAGATTGATCACATCCAGAACGACCACCTGGCCGTCGGCGATCTTGGCGCTGAGCGCGCGTCGAAACGCGAGCTGCGCCACCTTGCGGTTGACCTTCTGCGCGAAGGAATGCGGACGCGGGCCGTGAGCGACACCGCCGCCACGCCAGATCGGAGAACGACGGCTACCCGCGCGGGCGTTGCCCGTCCCCTTCTGGCGGTAGGGCTTCTTGCCGCTGCCCGCCACTTCGCCTTTGTTCTGCGTCGAGGCCGTGCCCGCGCGCCGCGCGTTCAGGGTCGCCACGACCGTATCCTTAACCGCTTGGTCGCCTCTATCCAGCACCAGCCGGTCATCCGCGAAAGCCAGCTCGCCGGCTGGTTCTCCCGTCGCGTTGAAAACTTTGATCGTACTCATCGCTCGTTATCCCTTCTTCAGGGCTTTTTTGACAAAAACAACCCCGCCAACCGGACCGGGAATAGCCCCCGCGACCAACAGCAGATTATCCTCTTTGCGCACCTGCACAACCGTGAGGTTCTGCGTCGTGCGAGACACCGAACCCATGTGGCCCGGCATCCGCTTGCCCTTCTCGACCCAGCCGGGCAAGTCACGCGC
>JBIJDW010000085.1:0-9638 GCA_044343885.1 Kiritimatiellia bacterium | reverse complement strand
CACAAAAAAAAGCGGGGCGCAAGGGTATTTCTTACAAATGTTCGACAATCAACCGTTTCCGCATCAGTCCGAACAAACTCCAGCCGCCCCGGCCGCTAAACCATCAACTATCTTGGATCTCACCCGGCGGATGATCGCCATCGACCGGATGGAACGGGGCACGCTCTGCCCGATGCGGGACGGGCGCTACCACAACCTCCAATCCTGGGAAGACGGCCGGAACCGGGTGCGCTACGTGCCCGCCCACGAGGTTCGGGCTGTTCGCAAGGCGGTCGAGGGGTACAGAACGTTCATGGACCTGGCGCGGCAATATGCCGACTTGGTCATCCAGGACACACGAAAGGCGGCCCCGTTAGCAGGAAATGAACCAAAAAAAGTTAAAATGAAAGAAATTTAGATGCGTTCGCCCTGTTTTCCATTGCCTTCCGCTGGCCGAAACGCGATAATAACAGTCATCTAAGGGAGAAAGAGGACTTTCATCCTGGGGGTGTCCGTGCGCGTGCTCCTGATCGAAACAATCTCCGAACTGGGCGGGGCCCAGTGGAGCCTGTTCGAGTTGGCCCGCCAGCTCAAGCAGGACGGTGTCGATGTGCTCGCGTTGGTTCCCAAGGGGCCGTTGCAGGCCGCGCTGAAAGACGCGGGCGTTCCGGTCGCATCCATTCCCTCGTTCCGGGCGCGACGCAAGCCGTTGGCCCTGTTTGCCCAGTTCCTGATGGGCGCGAACGAAACCGCGCAGATCCGCAAGACCGCCGGGCTGTTCAAGCCGGACATCATCCACGCCAACTCGATCACCGCCGGACTGCTTTCCCTGCCGCTGGCCCGCAGCCGCGCGCTTGTCTGCCACGTCCGCGACCTCCGTTTTCCGGTCAAGCCGATGGTTCAGATCGCGCGGCAGGCGCGGCGGATTGTGGCGGCATCCGACCCCGTCGACAGTTCCTTGAGCGAGATTCTGCGCGGTTCGTCGCGCAGCCGGCTGGTCCGTGTTGTGAACGGCATCGACATCGGCCGCTTTGCACCGTGCGATCCGGCCCGGGCGCGTCACGCCTGCGGACTGCCCCCTGGCGTGCCGGTCATCGGCATGATCGCGCATCTGACGCCGTGGAAGCGTCACGAGGTCTTCATTGAAATGGCGGCCCAAATCGCGCAGAAACGCCCCGACGCCCATTTTGTCATCGTCGGACGCGATCTGCTGGGCGAAAATAAATCCTATCGCAAAGCCCTTCGTCAGCGCGTCACATCCCGAGGCCTCGATGCCGCGTTTCATTGGCTCGAAGAGGTGGGCGACGTGCGCGAGGTGCTCCAGGCCATGGACGTCCTGGTCCACCCGCCCCACGACGAGCCGTTCGGCCGCGTCCTGTGCGAGGCGATGGCCATGCGCAGACCCGTCGTCGCCGTCCGGCAAAACGGTCCGGCATCCATCGTCGAACACGGGGTGAGCGGCCTGCTGGTGAGCGCCCCTAATCCGGAACAGTTCGCGCAAGCGGTGCTCTATCTGCTGAATAACCCTGCGCAAGCCAAAGCCATGGGCGAAGCGGGACGGCACCGGATCATCGACCAGTTTGACATCACCCGAACTTCCAGCCAGATGCGCATCGTTTACCAGGCGGCTTTCAACGAGTTTGAGATGGAACGCCTGGCGCGCACGAATCAAACCTAGTGCCCATGCCCCAGCCACGCCACCGAGGCCGCGCCCGCGCACAGACAGTAAATAGCAAAATGCCAGAACTGGCCGCGACACAACAGCCGCACCAGAATCCCGATCGCCGCGTAACCAACTCCTGCCGACACGCACGCCCCGACGATGTAATGCGCCAATCCCAGCGTGCCGCCGCCAGCGTTTGGCGCGGTATGAAGGAAATCCGCGGCCGCCGCGCCGAGCAGTATCGGAATCGACATCAGAAATGAAAACTCGGCCGCCTGATCCGGACGCACGCCCAGATGGCGCGCCACGGTGATCGTGCTTCCCGCCCGACTGATGCCCGGCAAAATGGCCACCGCCTGCATGCAGCCGATCCACCAAGCTTGCCACGGCGTCACCGGCCCGTCTTTCGCGCGCCGGGCGAACTTCGCCGACAGCAACAGGCCTCCCGTCACCAACAATAGCCACGAAGCCGCGACCGCCGCCTGCCGCTGGTCGCCGAACAGGGCGTCGAGCTGATCCCCAAACACAACCCATGCCACAACGGCCGGAACGGCCGACAACGCCAGCAATCCGCCTGTCAACCAGGCCGCGCGTGACCCCGTCAAGGCCCCCATCACGATCTCCGTCAGCCGTTTGCGGTAGAACGCCACCACCGCCACCAGCGTTCCGAGATGCAGCACCACCTCGAAATGGACACCGGGAGCGTTCAGTCCAAGCAGCTCCTTACCGATGAGCAGGTGCGCCGAACTGCTGACGGGCAGAAACTCGGTCACGCCCTGGACAACAGCCAGAATCAACACACTGACCCAATCGTGCATAACCACCCCCAATAAAAAAAACCGCGTCCCGTGACGCGGTTTTTGGATGCTTCGTAAAAATTGGCGGGAGCGACGGGGCTCGAACCCGCAACTTCCGGATCGACAGTCCGGTACGCTAACCAATTGCGCCACGCCCCCGCAGAAAAGAAAAGCCACTATAGCGATAGTCGCGGAAGAATGCAAGCGTGATTTTTTGAAATATCCGCTGGCCTCCCACGGTCCGCCGTGTTATCGTCATTCCCATGGTTCCACAGTGGATGATCGAGAAGAAACGGGACGGCGGCGCGCTGAGTGCCGACGAGATCCGCGCTTTTGTTGCAGGTTACACCGCGGGCACCATCCCTGACTATCAGATGGCGGCCCTGGCCATGGCCATTTTCTTCCGGGGCATGACGCCCGACGAAACCGCCGCGCTGACCGATGCGATGATGCGCTCGGGCGACACCCTCTCCTTTGCCGGCTGGCCTCGGCCGACGGCCGACAAGCACTCGACCGGCGGCATCGGCGACAAGATCTCGCTGGTCCTCGGTCCCCTCGCCGCCTCGGCCGGCCTGGCCGTGCCCATGATCTCGGGCCGCGGTCTCGGCCTCACTGGCGGCACCCTCGACAAACTGGAGGCGATCCCCGGCTTCAACACGCGGCTCTCGCCGGACGCCTTCCGCGCCGCCCTCTCCCGCGCCGGCTGCGCCATCATCGGCCAGACCGACCGCCTCGCCCCAGCCGACCGCAAGCTCTATGCCCTGCGTGATGTCACCGGCACTGTCCCGAGTATCCCACTCATCACCGCGAGCATTCTGTCCAAAAAACTCGCCGAGGGGGCCGCGTCCCTCGTTCTGGATGTCAAGTGCGGCCGCGGTGCCTTCATGCGCACCCCCGAACAGGCCCGTGCCTTGGCCGACAGCCTCCTCCGCGTCGGTCGCGCCCTCGGCCGTACTATGGCCGCCCTGATCACCGACATGGAGCAGCCCCTCGGCCGCACGGCGGGCAACGCCCTGGAGGTGCGCGAGGCGGTCGATGTCCTCCGTGGCGGCGGCCCCGCCGATGTCCGCGGCCTGACCCTCGCCCTGACTGCCCGCATGTGCCTACTCGCCGGCGTGGCCACGGACGCGGCGGCGGCCGAACGGGATCTCGCTGCCCGCCTCGACGACGGCCGCGCCCTGGCCGCCTTCCGCGACATGGTCGCCGCCCAGGGCGGCGACATCCGCGTGGCCGACGACCCCGGCGCGGTTCTGCCGACGGCTGCGGTGATGGAGAGCCTGCCCGCCCCCGCCGACGGCTGGGTAGCCGGTGTGGACGCCGAGATCATCGGCCGCGTCGTCCTCCAACTCGGCGCGGGCCGCCGCCGCAGCGACGACGTCATCGACCCGGCCGCTGGCGTGGACCGCCTCGTCCAGTGCGGCGACCGGGTCCGCCGCGGAGACACCCTCATGCGCCTCCAGGCCGCGACCCCCGACCTGATCGCCGCCGTCCGCGACGCCGCCCGCGGCGCGGTCCGCCTCGCCGACGCGCCGGTTACACGACCGCCCCTGATTCTCGAAACCCTTCTATAGGAAAGGTGCCGCCCATGCCTACACGAAAATCGACACCCGCGCCGCCCTCGCCACGCCCGCTGGTCGCCGCCGCCCGTGAAGCCGCGACCCGCGCACATGCCCCGTATTCCGGGTTTCGCGTCGGCGCGGCGCTGCTGACCGGGGACGGCCGCATCTTCACCGGCTGCAATATCGAGAACGCCTCCTACGGCCTCTCCCTCTGCGCTGAGCGGGTGGCGCTCGCCAAGGCCGTCAGTGAAGGCGCAACGGTCTTCCGCGCCCTGGCCATCGCTGGCGGTGCCGCCGACACCCCCGCCACGCCCTGCGGCACCTGCCGCCAGGCACTCGCCGAATTCTGTCCGCCCCGCATGCCCGTCTGGTACGTGGGCCTGGCCGCCGGCTCCGCCCGCGCCACCACCATCGGCAAGCTCCTACCGCACGCCTTCACACTTGAGGCTCTTGCAAAACCCCCTCTGGGGGTGTTTGCAAGAGAGAAGACAGAATACAGAATTCAGGAGTCAGAATGATAGTACACGTTGCCTGTGGGAGGGTTCCAATTCTGAATTCTGAATCCTGACTTCTGAATACTACGCTTGCAGGACCGACGAAGGAGGTTTTGCAAGCGCCTCACTTGTTTGCACACGAGGCTTGTCACCCGCGCCCGGTTGCCGTATGCTTTCCCACACAGCCGAAGGGTCGCCGACGTAGCGTGGCCCGGCTGGGGAGGAATCTTCATTATGTTCACCGGCACTTACACGGCGATTGTCACCCCTTTCAACCGGGACGGCTCGGTCGACTTCGGTTGTTTCCGCGCGCTCGTCGACTGGCAGATCGCCTCGGGCGTGGACGGCCTCGTCCCCGTCGGCACCACGGGCGAATCGCCCACCCTCGAAATGGACGAGCATCTGAAGGTCATTGAAGCCGCGGTAGCTGCCGCCGCCGGCCGCGTGCCGGTGATCGCCGGTACCGGCGCCAATTCCACCGCCGAGGCTCTCCAGCTCACCCGGGGCGTCCTGAACATGGGCGTTGCTGGCACGCTGCAGGTGACGCCCTACTACAACAAGCCGAACCAGGAAGGCCTCTTCCGCCACTTCTCCGTCGTTGCCGACCTCGGGCTCCCCGTCGTGCTGTACAATGTGCCGGGCCGATCTTCGCGCGAAATAGCCGTCGAGACGGTGGTCCGTCTGGCCGCGCACCCCCAGATCGTGGCCATCAAGGAGGCGGGCGGCAGCGTCGAGCGGGTCAGCGCCATTGCCGACGCCTGCGACCTCGCCATCCTGTCCGGTGACGACGGCCTGGCCGTGCCGATGATCAGCGTCGGCGCCGTCGGCCTGATCAGCGTTGCCTCCAACGTCGCGCCGCGCGAGGTCGCCGACATGGTCCGCGCCGCCTGCTCCGGCGACTTCCGCGCCGCTGGCGCCGCCCACCGCCGCCTCTATCCGCTCTTCCGGGACCTGTTCATCGACACCAACCCGATCCCGGTGAAGGCCGCCCTCGCCCTCCTCGGCCGCTGCCCCGAAATCTACCGCCTCCCGCTCTGCGAGACGTCGGCCAAGATCCGCGAACAAATCCGCGCCACCCTCGCGGCGCTCAACCTGGTGTGACCTGATATGACAACAATCGCCATCCTCGGCGCGGCCGGCCGCATGGGTCAGATGCTGATCCGTTGCGCCGCGCGCCTGCCTGAACTCCGTGTGACCGGCGCCTGCGAACGGGCGGGACATCCCGCGCTGGGTCAGGACGCCGGACAGATCGCCGGGATCGGTGCGCTCGGCGTCTCCCTCGCCGACACCTGGCCTGCCGACGCCGACGTCGTGATCGACTTCACGTTTCACACGGCCGTTGCCGCCAATCTGGCCTGCGCCACCGCCCGCCGCCAGGCCGTGGTGCTCGGCACCACCGGGCTTAGCGATGACGAAAAGCGAAGCGTCGCCGACGCCGCGAAGGTCATCCCCATCGTCTGGGCGCCCAACTTCAGCCTGGGCGTCAACCTCCTCCTCGATCTCGTCCGCCGCGCCGCCACCGTGCTCGGTCCCGCTTATGACGCCGAGATCGTGGAGATGCATCACCGGCTGAAGAAGGACGCTCCCAGTGGCACCGCGCTCGGCCTTGCCGAAGCCCTTGCGGCGGGCCGCGGCGTGGATCTCAAGGCCGTCGCGACCTACGGCCGCGAGGGGATCGTCGGCGAGCGTCCCCGTGGTGAGATCGGCATCCACGCCGTCCGCGGCGGCGACGTTGTCGGCGACCACACGGTCCTGTTCGCCGCCGACGGCGAACGGGTTGAACTCACCCACAAGGCGACGTCACGCGAAGCCTTCGCCAACGGTGCGCTGCACGCAGCCCTCTGGCTTCGCGGCAAACCCGCCGGACTTTACTCCATGCGGGATGTTCTGGGCCTGTGAACGTGTGGCCGGGCATTGGCCCGTTGACGGAGGCTCTTGCAAAACCCCTCTGGGGTGTTTGCAAGAGAGCAGTCAGAATACAGGAGTCAGGAGTCAGAATAATAGCACACGTTGCTCGTGAGAGGGTTCCAATTCTGAATACTGAATTCTGGCTTCTGAATACGGCGCTTGCCGAACCGACGAAGGAGGTTTTGCAAGCGCCTCGACGGTCTTCTCCCATGACCTGTGAATCCATTCTCTCTCTCGGCAGCAACCTGGGCGACCGGCTCGGCTGGTTGTGCGCCGCCCGCGCCGCCCTCGCGGCGCTGCCCGGGACGCGCCTGACCGCATCCTCGCGGGTCTACGAGACCGAACCGGTGGACGTTCCCGAGGCGTGGCGCGCCGAGGGCTTTCTCAACGCCGTGGTGGTGGTCGAGACCTCCCTCGCGGTGGAGGCCTTCTCCGACGCGATCCATGCGATTGAGGCATCGCTCGGCCGCACCCGCGGCCCCGAGCGCCACGCGCCCCGGACTGTTGACATCGACATCCTCTCTTTCGGCGATCTCAGCTCCGACCGTCCCAACCTGCGCCTGCCCCATCCCGGCTGGGCACGCCGACGCTTCGTTTGCGCGCCTCTCGCCGATGTCCGCCCCGATCTCGTCCTCCCCGGACAGATCCGCCCCGTCAGCGCCATCCTGGCCGCGCTTCCCCCCGGTCCCGCCGCCATCCCCGCCGCCCGGCAATGGGAGGGGGAAGAGAAAGCTGAAAAGCTGAAAACTGAAAGCTGAAAGCTGGCAGAAAAGTGGGTGTGCCAAGAGAAGGCGCTTCCGGGTTTGTGGGGGGAAATTGTATGGGTCTGGATGAGATCGGGATGTGTTGAGAAGCCGGGTATCGGGTATAGCGCGGGCATGAAAGCCCCTTTTGTGTTGAGATAGGGCTGGCCGAGAGCAGTCTCGACAAAGTCTTGCGACGAAGCGTAGACGACAACGCGTGGGACAAAGAAAGCGACGAAGTGTGGCGTGGCATGGATAGGAGCAGCAGGTATGGCCGAGCACTTTGGCCACGAGAGACTGAAAGTCTACCAGAAAGGCATGCCGTTCGCGTCCATGCGCAAGACGCTGCTGGACGACCTGCCCAGACGAATCGCATCCATGCTCAGACAACTCTCAAAGGCGGTCAGGGATGACATCTAGCTCCCACACTTCATCGCACACTTTGTCGTCTACGCTTCGTCGCACACTTCGTCGTCTCTTCCTGCTCGGCGGCTTGAGCATGGCCCCGCTTCCCCTTCAATGAAAAATCCCCACGCAAACCCCGAAGCGCCCAGGAGAATCAGTCGGCGAGAAACGGTACGTTGTTCGTGGATTTGAAGAACGTGCCCCAGTTGGGAACGTACTTGGGTCGCCCGGTGAATACGTCGCCACCGCGGCGCACCCACATGACATATCTGCCTTTGAAGGGGCCGGAACGTGAGAGTGTGACCGGGTCATTGGAGGCGCCGGACCTCGCTACGGGTGGAATATCCTTGCTGATTAGAAAGGCGTCCTCGTTTGTGAAAGACCCCGACAGGTCAGCAACCCGCCAGGCGATGTTCTGCGCTGTGAGGGTGGTTGCGTTGGCCGATGGGTAACGCTTGGCAACCAGCAGATCGGGACTCAGGTCGGGGACCAACTGATGCTCGGGGTCATCTCCGGCCATGAGTGCCTTGAAATACTCGGTTGCGCTCGCAAAGTGCAAACCCGCGCCACCTTGTTCGATGGGCAACCTCGCTTCGTGCGGCCACAGAGGTCCTCTTTTGATCGCCTCACGTTCCATATTCGCCGAAACGATCGCAACCCAGACGCCATGGCCCTTGCTTTTCATGGCTGATAGGAGTCCGGGATCCTTCGCCCATCTAATTGTCATACTTTGTAACACTGCCGCAAGAATCCATAAGAGCACCAAAACGAGCAGCAGATCGACAAGGGTGAAGCCGTTTTGATTGTGGGTCGAGCGCATGATGTGGGTACAGGGGCGGTATGACGCAGTTTGCATAGGGGCAGTATAGGTCGGTGCGGGGATGGGTGTCAATCTCCCAGCCCCCAGTTTCAGCCATTCTCATTATGAGGCGATGGAGTCATCGGGGTCGGGGTCGGTATCGGAATCGGGGTCGAAATTCCGTTGGTTTTATCGATACCGATACCGACCCCGATACCGACGCCGATGGTCCCTTCTCCAAAAGTAGAATTGTTGCGCGAAATCCAGCCGGAGTAGACAAACGCCCGATAATATGGGATGATCCTGTCGTTGGCTAGGTTCAACGCGACGTAAAGGAGTCCGGTATGAGAACAGACGTTTTTGTGAGGCGGAATTGGGCGATCCTGTGCGCGGTCGCGACCCTCGGCGCGACGGCGGCGTCGGCGGCGTCGGACTGGACTCAATTCCGGGGTCCGAACCGGGACGGCAAGGCTGCGGGCGGCCCCAAGCTGCTGAAATCCTGGCCGGAGAGCGGGCCGAAGCAACTGTGGGTCAATGACAAGCTGGGCGACGGGTATGCGTCGGCCGTCGTGACGGACACCGCCATTTACACCACGGGCATGCAGGCTGGCGAGGGTTTCCTCTACGCATTGGATCTGGACGGCAAGCAGCTCTGGTCGGTCTCCTACGGGCGGGATTGGGAGGGCGGCTACCGCGGATCGCGGACCACGCCGACGTTCCGCGCGGGCAAGCTGTATCTCATGAGCGGCTACGGCAAGGCGGCCTGCCATGATGCCAAGACCGGCCGGGAGATCTGGGCGGTGGACACGATGGCGAAATTCGGCGCCCGTAATATCCAGTGGGGCATCACCGAATCGCCGCTCGTGCTGGATGACAAGGTGATCTTTACGCCCGGCGGCCCGAAGGCGGGGATGGTGGCGCTCAATCCCGAGACGGGCGAGACCGTCTGGGTCTGCGCGGAACTCGGCGACCCCTCGGGCTATTGCTCGCCGATCCTCATCGAGCGGGGCGGGCGGAAGATCATCGCGCAGCTCATGGGTCCCACATTCGTCGGCATCGAGGCGTCCACCGGCAAGCTGCTGTGGCGCGAGACGCGCAAGCCGGCCCCGTCTTACGGCATCCAGGCGGTCTCGCCCGTGTACGCCGACGGCCGGTTCTATATCACCTGCGGCTATGGCGGCGAGCGTGGCGAGATGTTCCAATTGAGCGAGGACGGCTCCGGCGTGAAGTCGGTCTGGCGCGACGCGCAGCTCGACTGTCATCATGGCGGCCTGGTCCTGCTGAACGGCCT
>JBIJDW010000406.1:0-2944 GCA_044343885.1 Kiritimatiellia bacterium | reverse complement strand
GTCATCAAACGCCTCGAAACAAAATATGCCGCCGCGCTTCTCGCCTCCACGATGGCCGACAAGGAACTGGATTACCTCAGGAAGCGAAAGCAGAATATGTGCTACGGCAAACTGCGAAAGGAGGGCTTCTTCATCGCCTCTGGACATGTCGAGGCCGCCGCCAGAATCCTTGTCGTCAGACGGTGCAAACAGGCGGGCATGCACTGGCGACACAAAAACGCCATCTGCATCAGCGCCATACTCGCGCACTTACGCTCTGCCGCTTGACCTTCAACGAAAAAAAATCACACCCATGACGGGCGACGGGCGACGATTACGGTTGACGAGTCAGCCGATTGCCTGTTCCCAATGGTCCCCGTGTTGCCGGTTTAGTCCAGGCGCGAGTAGGGACGGGACGTATCGGACCGTCCCCCGTCGTCTGCGCGGTCCGATACGTCCCGCGCTACTTGAACGGATGCGCGTCCCTGTTTCTCTGTCCCTGTTACTTACTGTTACTTTAAAGTCCCTTACATTCCCATTGCATCGCGCGGTATCACCCGCTATGATGTATGCCATTCTGACACTGTGAAAGGGGTGTGACAGTGAAAGCTGGCGGATTTTTGGATAAATTGGTTTCACGGCTGGATCGGATCGATCCAGGGAGTCTGCAGGCGCATTTCATGCGGCTGGCAAACGAGCGTGGTTTTCTGGAGGCGATTTTTCAGTCGATCCAAGAGGGTGTGCTGGCGGTTGACAGTCAGGGGCGGCTCCTCTACGCGAACCGGGCGACGGAGCAGATGCTTGGATTTGAATACGCCAAATTGCGCGGCCGTTCGGTGATGCGATTGCTGCGGGATCTCGATTGGGACCGCCTACTGCGGATCACCGATGCGGATGAATGGTCGCGCATGGTGACGCGGGAGGTTGAGGTGGCCTACCCCGAGCACCGGCATCTCAGTCTCTACGCAGTTCCCTTGCCCGATCTGGGTGGCGTCGGCGACGGCGAGGCGGCCGGTCCTTCGGTCTTGATCATTTTGCGTGACGTGACGCGCGACCGGGCGGAGGAGGCATCGGCGCTGGAGAGCGAACGCACCAACGCGGTCAAACTGCTCGCCGCCGGCGTCGCGCACGAGATCGGCAATCCGCTCAATGCGCTGAACATCCATCTGCAACTGCTGTCGCGCGCGGTGGCGGCCCTTCCTGAAAAGTCGCGTGACGAGTTCGGCGACCTGGTGGATGTGGCGCGCAACGAGGTGGGCCGGCTCGACACGATCATTACGCAGTTTCTCCGTGCGGTCCGGCCGCAGAAACCGATCTTCGCTGCGGGCGATGTCGCCGATCTGCTTCAGGAGACCCTGCGCCTCATGAAAACCGAGATCGAAAACCGGCGCATCGACGTCGCCGTTGAATTTCCCGGCGAGGTCCCCAAGGTCCAGATCGACCGGCACCAGATCAAGCAGGTTTTTTTCAATCTCATCAAAAACGCTCTGGAGGCGATGCCCGACGGCGGAAGCCTCAAAATCGCCATGCAGGCCTCCGACGTCTGGCTGGAGGTCGCGTTCCTCGATACGGGCGTGGGCTTCGGCCCCGAGCAGATGGGCCGGTTGTTCCAGCCTTATCAGACAACCAAGGCGAACGGAACCGGCCTTGGCCTGATGATCGTGCAACGAATTGTGCAGGAGCATGGCGGGCAGATCGAGGTGGCCAGCCGACCCGGGGAGGGAAGCTGTTTTCGCATCATGCTCCCGCGGGCGTCGCGGCGCATACGGATGCTGAGCACGACGGCGGAGAAGGGGTAGGGAAGAAGGGTTCAGTGTTCAGGTTTCAGTGTTCAGTGGGAGGCGCAAGCCATGGACGCAAAGACAAATCGCCGGCCGATGGTGTTGGTGGTGGATGACGACAAGAATACGCGCGAGGGTCTGGAGCGGGCCTTGCGGCGGCTCTACGACGTGCGGCAGGCCGAAAGCGCGCCGCGGGCCATGGAGGAGCTGGCCCGTGGCGGCGTTGACGTGATGCTCGCCGACCTGCGCATGCCGGGGATGGACGGGATGGAACTCCTGCGCCGCGTGCAGGCGCGGTATCCCGACGTGGTGTGTCTGCTGCTCACGGCTTACGGCTCCGTCGAGACGGCGGTCGAGGCGATGAAGCAGGGCGCCTACGATTTTCTCACCAAGCCGGTCAATCTCGACCATCTGGAGGTGGTGCTCGAACGCGCGCTGCAGTCGCGGGCGATGGAGGCGCGGGTCGAGGAACTCGAGGGGAGGCTCGACGACAAATACGGCATGGAGCGGATCATCGGGCAGGCGCCCGAGATGCGGCATGTGTTTGACCTCATCCGCCAGGCCGCGCCCACGCAGGCGACCGTTCTGGTTCGCGGCGCCAGCGGGACCGGCAAGGAGCTGGTCGCCCAGGCCGTCCACCGGCTGAGCGGCCGCGCGCGCGGCCCGTTTGTGGCGGTCCATTGCGCCGCGCTGTCGCCGACGCTGCTGGAGAGTGAATTATTCGGGCACGAGCGGGGCGCGTTCACCGGCGCGACCGCCCGGCGCAAGGGGCGCTTCGAACAGGCCGACGGCGGCACGCTATTTTTGGACGAGATCTCGGAAATTGACGCCAGTCTGCAGGTCAAGCTTCTGCGGGTGCTCGAGACCCGCACGTTTGAGCGGGTCGGCGGCGAAGAGACGGTGTCGGTCGACATCCGGCTGATCGCCGCGACCAACCGTAATCTGGAGGAGTGGGTCAAGCAGGGAAAATTCCGGGAGGATCTCTACTTTCGTCTGAACGTGGTCGACATCAACCTGCCTACGCTGGCCCAGCGGGCCGCCGATATTCCGCTGTTGTGCGATGCGTTCATCCGTGAATACGCCGACAAGCACGGCCGCGTGATCGCCGGGATGACGCCCGAGGCCGCAGAACTGCTGGGGGCCTACCCCTGGCCGGGGAACGTGCGCGAGTTGCGCAACACGAT
>JBIJDW010000405.1:0-2949 GCA_044343885.1 Kiritimatiellia bacterium | reverse complement strand
AGGCCCATCCCGACGCGTATGCGCTTATCGTCCGCAGCGAGAAGGTGACGGCGGAATTGATCGATTCGCTTCCCGATCTGCGAGTGATCGTGCGGGCGGGGGCCGGTTTTGACACCATCGACACCAAGCACGCCCGCAAACGGGGCGTCGACGTGATGAACACGCCCGGCGCGAACGCCAACGCCGTGGCCGAAGAGGTGATCGCCCTGATCCTCGCCGATGCCCGGTTCATTATTCCCGCCGATGCGTCGACCCGGCGCGGCGAATGGGAAAAGAAGGCGTTTATGGGCCGCGAGCTGACGGGCAAGACGATCGGCATCGTCGGTCTGGGCAACATCGGCCGGCTGGTCGCCAAGCGCCTGAAGGGTTTCGAGTGCCGCCTGCTGGGCTTCGATCCCCTGGTGCCGGGTGACCGGGTGCGCGAGTACGGGATCGAGCCGGTGACGCTCGACGAGCTGTTTCGCGAGTCCGACATCGTCACGCTCCACATCCCTGGCGGCGAAGGGACCAAGAATCTGATCGGCCGCAACCTGCTCGCCCTCATGAAGACCGGCGCGACGCTGGTCAACTGCGCCCGCGCGGGAATCATTGACGAGGCCGCCCTGCGCGAGATCAAGGCCGCCAAAAAGCTTCGCCTGCTCAATGACGTCTATCCCAAGGACGAGCCTGGCCCCAAGCCGATCGCCGACATCGCCGATATCATGCTGCCGCATCTCGGCGCCAGCACGCACGAGGCGAATTTCGTCGCCGCCGAACGCGCCGCGCGCGAGCTGATCGATCTGGATGAGAAGGGGGTGGCGACCTACATCGTCAACCGCGACATCCCCGAGGGACTCGATAAGACCTACTGCGAATTGGCCTACATCCTCTCGCGCGTGACCCGCGAGCTCTCCGGCCGTTCGCTGCCCATCACGATGATCGAAACCAGCTTCTACGGCCAGCTCGAACCCTACGCCAACTGGCTGCTCGTCCCCATCCTCTCCGGGATCTGGGAGGACTTCGACCGCTACAACGACTACAAGGCCGCCGCCGCGTTTATCAAGGAGATGGGCATTGATTACGTCAACCGTGCGATCGAACCGGAAAAGGGGTTTGCCAATTCCATCACCATTGACCTGATCGTCGAACAGGCCGACAACCAGCTCAAACGGACCAGCGTCCGCGGCACGGTTGCCGAAGGCGTGCTGATGGTCTCGCGGATCAACGAGTTCGACCACCTCTACTTCGTCCCCCACGGGTCCACGCTGTTCTTCCTCTACGACGACCGTCCGGGCGTGATCGCGACGATCAGCCGCAAGCTCGCCGACGCCGGGTTCAACATCGAGGATATCCGTAACCCGCACGACACGCGGACCAACCGCTCACTGGCCATCTTCAAGCTCTACCAGCCCGTGGCGGAGACGCTGGTCGCCGAGATTGGTCGGGAAATCAAGGCTCATTCGGCGATGTGCGTCATGCTGTGACCGGGAAGGCTCTTGCAAACCCCCCGCTGGGGTGTTTGCAAGAGAGGAGTCAGGAGTCAGAATTCAGGAGTCAGAATAATCGTACACGTAGCCCATGAGCGGGTTCCAATTCTGAATACTGGCTTCTGAATACTGCGCTTGCAGAACCGACGAAGGAGGTTTTGCAAGTGCCTCCGAATCTACGCGCGGTTCAGGATGCCGCCAATCACTGCGGCGGCATGCTCTGCGGCCCGGCCGGGGCCGAGGGTGCGGTTGACGGCGTCGTAGGCGGCGAGGGTGCGGGTGCGGACGGCCGGGTCGGTGAGATAGGGCCGGACCGCCGCCGCCGCCCGTTCGGGCGTGAACGCCTCCTGCAGCAATTCCGGCATGACGGCCTCCCGCGAGAGGCCGCACCGTTCGGCGAGGATGTTGGCCAGTCCCGCATGCCGGGTGCCGGTGACCAGCTTCCGGAAGACCCAGGCGGTGAACGGGTGCATGCGGTAGACGAGGACGGTCGGACAGCGCATGAGGCAGGCTTCGAGGGTGGCGGTCCCGGAGGCGACGATGGCGGCGCGGGCCTGACGCAGCACCTGACGGGCCTGGCCGTCGACAAAGGCCAGGCGTGGCGGACGCTCCGGGGTGGCCGCGGCCACTTGTTCGGCGTAGGCTCGGATGGCCGGGCTGGGAGTCGGCACCACGCACGCGCAGCCGCCGGGCAACCCGGCGTCCAGCCGGGCTGCTGCGGCGAGCATGTCCGGGAAGATGCGCGTGATCTCGTTGCGGCGGCTGCCGGGGAGCAGGGCGAGACGGTGCGCGGCGCCTGCCCAAGGCAGCGGGGCTTCGGGTTCGGCAAAGGTCTCCGCCGCGCGATCCACGAGCGGGTGGCCGACGAAGGTGACGGGAAGCGCGGTCCCCGCGAAGCAGGCGGGTTCGAAGGGGAGAAAAACCAGCAGGTGGTCAAAAATCCGCGCGAGCTTCGGGATGCGCGACTGGTGCCACGCCCACACCTGCGGACAGATCATGTGAACGGTCGGATAGCCCCGGTCATGCGCGGCGGCGGCGAAACGGGTGTTGAAGCCGGGGTAGTCCACGGTCAGTACCAGATCGGGTCGCCAGGTATCCAGTTCCGCCAGCATCCGCCGCATCATGCCGCGAAAAAACCGGATCTGCTTGAGCACCTCAACCAACCCCATGACGGCGGTCTGATCGGTGTGGTAGAGCAGGGTGGCGCCGGAGGCGCGCATGGCGTCACCGCCGCAGCCGCGGAATTCAATGGACGCGCCGAGCCGGGCCTGCAGCGCCGTCATCAGGGCGGCGGCGTGCAGGTCGCCCGAAGGTTCGCCGGCAAGGATCAGAATGCGGCGGGGTGTGTTCATGGGGCTCACTTTTTTTGCAGCGCCGGCAGGCCCGAGTCCACGGCGACGATGGCGATGTTGAGGCGGTCGGCGGCCCGGATGACGGCGTCGCGGTCGAGCAGGAGCGTGCGGCCGGCCTGGAGGGCGAGGGC
>JBIJDW010000404.1:0-2951 GCA_044343885.1 Kiritimatiellia bacterium | reverse complement strand
CCGATACCGACCCCGACCCCGACGCCGATGGACCCCTCTCCAAAATGAGACTGGCTGAAACAATCGTATAAAGGATGCACCCTTTTTTGAATTCAACGACCAACGACCAACACCCAACACCCAACGCTCAACGCTCAACGTTCAACACCCAACGCCCAACGGAGATGCCAAAGGGAAAGCGTGAAAATGGGTAGGGCGACGGCGTCCCCGCCGCGCCGCAGGCACGTGGTAAAAGGCAAGCGGTGTCAGCGCGCAGCGGGCTTCGCGCTTTCAGCTTTCAGCTGCCGCGAGGGCTCGTCCTCGTCGTCGTCCTCGTACTCGATTTCCGAGGACGAGGACGAGGACGAGAACGAAAGACAACCCGGATGTTCATTTCCAGTTACCCCCTCGTTTCTTCGCGGCGAAGCCGCGCGGCTGGCTTTCAGCTTTTCAGCTTTTCTCTTCAGCGGGGACGCCGCTGCCCTACCCCGCTTCGCGCTGACACCCCTTGCTTTTTTGAAGAGCCATTCAGACCCGGCCCTTGGCGCTAAGTTAAGCGATGCTTTCGATCATAATCCTAATCGTAATCGTAATCCGTTCTCCATCAGGAGATTAAGATCAAGATTAGGATTAGGATTAAGATTACGATTAAGATGGCAGTAGTCCCTTAACTTAGCGCCATTCAGGCCTGTCCCCTGGCGCTCCCATTCCCGCATCGGGATGGCGCAAAAGTTGGGCTATCCGCCATAGACCACCGTGCGCTCCCGTGCCGCATCGTACACCATCTGATCCCCGGAATCCGGCGTGGATATCCGCTGGGATAGCGGATATCCACATTGTTGTCGCCGGCGATGATCGGCGGGTCTGCTACTTCGACTTCTCCGCTCTGACGTCGTGAAGTTCGCGTTGTCGGTCGACGTCAAACATCCCCAGCACCTCTCGGTCCAGCCTATTATCGCCCTTATTATCGCCGCTGCCTACGCGCTGTCGGTAGGCGCCCAGAATCGCCAGCGCCTTGTCGCTGCCTATGAAATCCAACGCCTTTATCGCAGCCAATTTCCTATTCCACTTCTTGGAGTCTAGCTCCTTTTCAAGCAGCGCCAGCGCCTTGTCCCCGCCCATGTTCGCCAGCGCACCGATCACCGCGCAGTCATTCTTCCCGGCGTCCAGCGCCTTCTTGATGATCGTCATTACCTTCGGGTCGTCATCCCGGCCTACGCGCCCCAGTTGCGTGAGTGCCCCCCCGCGCACGTCAGGATCCGGATGGTCTACCGCCGTCTTTTCCAGCAGCGCCAGCGCATGCTCACCGCACACGGAAGCCAGCACTCTGGTTGCACCACCGCGCACGTTAGTGTCCTTGTCAGCGAGCGCCTTCTCGAACAACGGTAGCGCCTTGTCTCCATGGCTCAGGCCACTAAGCGCAATAGGGACGCACATGCGCACGCCGCCGTCCGGATCGGCGAGCGCCTTCTCAATCAGTGCCAGCACCCTCTCTCCCTCTCCGCCCACGTACCCCAACGCCCGGGTCGCATACGAGCGGACCACGGGGTCCTGGTCGGCTAACTTGTTTTCGAGGAATGGCAGTGCCTTCTCACTGCGCGCATTGAACGCTATGGCCGCACGAAGGCTATCAAGAGGCCGCCAGCCTTCATTGATCTTTTGCTTATTTCTCTCTCCAACCCATTTGCTCCGCGAAAACAGATCAAACAGATCAGCGTCCGACACGGCATCGGCGTCTTCCCCCAGCGCTAACACCTCGGATTCGGCCACCCCTTCATGAAGCACGGCCCATTGATTGTTCCGCAGCCAGGCGACCTTCAGTCCGCTCGAAGCGGCCACCGCCTCGATCAGTTTCCGCGCGTCAACCGGCACGTAACGCAATTCCGCCGGCACCAGCCCGGCGTCTCGCCATCCGCGCCCGTTGACGACGGCCACGCGCGGTCCACCCTTGCTGGCCAGTTCGGTGAACACATCGCCGGCCTCGGGGAAGTGTGGAACGATGACGACGGCCTCCGGACCGGGACGCCTTGCCGCCGGTTTCGCGACCGTGACCGCGTGCGTCTGAGTCGTCGGCTGATCCGCCGCCCCCCGTTGCGCCGCCACCTCCTGCGCCACGAGCGCGCCGCCGCCCGCCACCACCAGAGTCGCCGCCACCGTCACTGCGGCTGTCTTCACGCTATTCCAGATCAACATGTTCATCGCCCCTTTCGCTAATGACGCGACCTTGGCCGACACGACTCCCGTGCCGACGCCAGCCGCTAGTTTACCCGTCGCAGCCAGGCTTGCGGCCTGGACCGTGGCGGACACGAACGTTGCCGGGAGGACCGCGGCCCCGGCTTCCGCAGAAAGCAGTGTGGTCAACGCGCCGATCGCCCCGGCCGTCACCCCGCGCCGGATCAGCTTCTTGCGCAGCATCTCGCGGCCGCGAACGAGACGCGTGCTGGCGGTCTTGATGTTGAGTGCGAGCGCTTGCGCGGTCTGTTCGAGCGAGCGCTCTTCGAGATGGAACAACACCAGCGGCAGCCGGTAGCGTTCCGGCAACCGACCGATGGCATCATCCAATTCCGCGCGCAGCGCGTGGGTGTCCACGACGCACGGCTCGGCGGATACCTCAACCTCCTGCATGGCTTGCTCCTCTCGCCGTTGCCGGCTGTAATTGGCGGCTCGAACATTGCGGGCCAGGCAGAGGGCCACGTGGTGGAGCCAGCCGCCGACGGAGGGGTCCTTGCGCAAAGACGCCGCCTTGCGCGCCAAGGTGACAAACACCGCCTGCGTCACGTCCTGGGCCTCATGAAAGTTTCCGAGCACCCGCAGACAGACCCCCTGAACCATCGCGCCGTGGCGACCGATCAATTCGGCAAACGCCGCCTCGTCGTTGGTGCCCGCAAACACGGCCAATAGTTCGCCATCACTGGGTTTGGATGTGTCATTCATGTGATTACGTCCAGTCTCCACCCTCTATCCCAGAGCCG
>JBIJDW010000084.1:0-9679 GCA_044343885.1 Kiritimatiellia bacterium | reverse complement strand
GACCCGAAGGAGCGGACATCCTTCCTTGGTCTTACGGCCGTGGCTGCCAACGGAGCCGTGCCGGGCGAGTTCCTCGTGCGCTGGCAGAGCGCCTCGAACAAGACCTACACCCTGCAGGCCGCGACGAACCTGCTGACCGGCTTCAACCTGAATCTCCGCACCAACATCCCCGCCACCCCGCCGGTGAATGTGCATACGGATAACGTGGGTGGGGCAGGACAGAAGTTCTATCGGGTGGGGGTGGAGTGAGCCCGCCTTCGTCCCGACGCGCTACGCGGTCGGGACTTCGGCGCGGTCTCCGCTTCGCTACGAGGAGAGTGTCGGGTGTCGGGTGGCGGGTGGCGCGGGAGAGAGTGACGAGTGGCGCGGGAGAGAGTGTCGAGGAGAGTGAAACTTGAAACTGGGGAGTTGATGCGGGGGGGATGCGAAGCGCTTGGTCGAGTAAGGGTGAATGACGCTTACTTAAGGGCCTTTTCTGATTTCTATTCTTAATCGTAATCGTAATCCTAATCCTAATCCTAATCTTGATCTCCTGGTGGAGAATGGATTACGATTACGATTACGATTACGATTATGATTATGATCGGAAGCATCGCTCAACTTAGCGCCATTCAGGCCCATCCCTTGCGGGGCCACAATTTCCTGTTCCATCTGCTGGCGTCTTGCCTCTCTTTTCTTATCCACTTTCTCATCTCGCACACCTTCGGATGTTTCGATTTCACGTTCGAGCATGAGCATGAGATTCCGGGTCATGCAGACAAAATGCGCCTGCTGGCTTTTCGCCTCGGGCGTAGTCGTCCACCGCCCCACAAGCCGTACCAACCGCCTCCGTAAGTGGTGGGTTGCCTGGATGGTAGTTTGCCAGATTATTCAACTAGTCTGCAGTCCTGTTCATTTACTTCCCAGCCGAGGTGTGCAAAAATTACAAACGTATCATGGAGACGATCATAAAAAAGAAAACGATGATGTATGTGTTCGTTGCGGGCGAGACAACGATAGTAAAGCCGTTCTTTGTTTATCCGGAAGAAAAGAAGATTAAGACCGGAGATTTAGACCGGAGACTGGGAGTTATCAACAAGGAGGCGGGATATGATGCGCAAGGTTTCAAGACTGCTCGGGTTGGCGATGGTATCGCTGGGCGTTTGCGGCGGTCTACACGCGGCAGATGACTGGACCCAGTGGCGGCATGACGAATGCCGGTCGGGTGTTTCCACTGAAGTCTTGCCGGCGTCGTTGTATCTGCAATGGCGGCGGGATCTGCCGACACGACCGCGCGAGTATGTGGATGCCGATGCCGACTACTGCCGGCCGGTGCAGTTGGGGAAGACGGGATAGCGAAGAAGGAGGAGACATGAAAAACAAACACGACCATCGAAAACAGCTTGGAGGTTGGATATGATAAGCAAGCGGGTGGCGGCAGTCGGGGGAGTGGTTTTCTGCTTGTGCGCCGTGTGTGTTTCGCTGTGGATGTTCCGACGTTCCGGTGTTGATGTCGTTGAAGAAGACGCGCTGTCGCCGAGTCGCAATGCGGTGCCTGCGCAGCCTTTGCATTCCGAAGAACGTGAAGATTCGGCTGTGGCATCACGTCCGGCCGTTCCGGCAACTCCCGTTACGCAAACTGTGGATCGGAGCGTGGTTCCGCCTTCGCCCTCCCAAACAGTGGACCAGGTCATTGCACCCATTGCGCCCACCCAGTCGGTGGCACGTGTCATCTCCCCAGCCGTGGCGCGCTTCGCGGATGCTTCGATTCCCGTGAGTCAGCGCATGTCCGAGATCGATCAACTTGGGCAGCGTGGCGATGCCGAATCGGTTCAGACCCTGATGCAACTGGGCGACACATACACCTACCTGAACTTTCAGGCGATCGAGGCGCTGGGCCGCGTGAAGACGGCCGAGGTTGCGCGCTATTTGGCTGGCAAGACCCACGATAAGGATCCGAAGATCGTCGCTGGTGCCATGCAGAGCCTGGCCCAGGTGCAGGGCGCGGAGGGGATCCCCGTGATTGCCGCCACGATCGCCGCCAACCGCCAGCGGCCGGACGGGTTTCAGGACACGGTTTGCGCGGCGGGTGTCAAGGCGCTCGGCGAGATCGGGTCGCCCCAGGCGATTCCGGCGCTGGCGGAGGAATTCGAGAAGACCGTCGGCAAAACCCTGCAGCACGAGTACGGCTCGCAGGTGGTGGCGGCGTTCAAGGCCATTGGCGATCCGGCTGGCGTGCCGGCGCTTGAAGCTTATGCCCAGCGCCTGCAAACCCAACGCGACGCCATGGCCAAGAATCCCATGGGGCAGCACTATCTGGAAGAGAAAATCAAGGAAGTGCGTGAGGCGATCGCGTCGTTAGTGAAGTAATCGTCAGTAACTTTGACAAGAAACAAGGGAATCTCCCTCTCCCTCTGGGAGAGGGGCGGGGTGAGGGTTGCGGGCGAAGCCCGCATTAGAAAGGGCAACATTAATGAAGACCAACGGAACGACTATGGGGGTGTTGACGGTTGTGGCGCTGCTGGCGGCAGGCACCGTGGCGCGGGCAGCTACTCCTTACTACGCGACGCGCATCGCGGCGGGGGGAGGTAACACGTTTCTGGTTAGGGCCGACGGCACGGCTTGGGCGTGTGGAGACAACTACTTTGGCAAGATCGGCAATGGGACTAGCGGCAACAACTATTATGGTCTTAAGCAGGTGTCGGGCCTGGTCGGGGTCACCAATATCGCGGTGGGATATAATCACGCGGTTGCCCTGAAGAGTGACGGCAATCTCTGGGCGTGGGGGGGCAACTATTGGGGTCAGCTCGGCTTGGGATACGCCGACTCTGTCCCGCATCCCACCCCCGTGCAGGTTTCAAGCATCTCGAACGTGATGGCCGCCGCCGGCGGCCATCAGTACACGCTTGCCCTGAAGCGTGATGGTTCGGTCTGGCAGTGGGGTTCTTTTGGCTATGACGGGGTGGAGCACTCCAACCCCGGCCAGGTCGCCGGGCTCTCCGGGGTTAACAACATCGTCGTCGGCAGCGCCAAGGTTGTCTTGAAGGGTGACGGCACGGTCTGGGCGTGGGGAAACAACTACTATGGCCAGATCGGAAACAACACGACGGTCGATCAACCCACCCCCGTGCAGGTTACCGGGGGGCTCTTCGGAGTCAGCAACATCGCGGCGGGGGGTTGTCACACGGTTGCTCTGAAGGGTGACGGCACGGTCTGGGCGTGGGGATACAACTACTATGGCCAGCTCGGCGACGGAACCAGCGGCACAAACCGCCTCACTCCCGTGCAGGTTTCCGGGCTCACCGGCGTTGTTGCCATCGCGGCGGGGGAATATCACACGGTTGCCCTGAAGAGTGACGGCACGGTCTGGGCGTGGGGATACAACTCTAATGGCCAGCTCGGCATTGGGTCCTACGACTATAACCTGCACCCCACCTCTGTCCAGGTCCCCAGGTTAACCGGCGTCGTTGCCATCGCGGCGGGGTATTCTCACACGGTTGCCATGAAGGGTGACGGCACGGTCTGGGTATGGGGTGATAACGGCTATGGCCAGCTCGGCGACGGAACACAAGTCATGAGAGTCACGCCGGTACAGATGTTCATAAGCGACAACACGGCACCGATTGCCTATAATTTGCGCACCTACTGCCCTCCGAACGCCAGTGTGACGAACCCGCCTGACTACTACGATGTCGATCTGGATGGACCCTGGACTGCGGTGGTGGTTACAAATGCCACCCACGGCACGGTCGTTGGCGGAGCGAACCTGGTGTATACGCCAAACGCCGGATATAGCGGTCAGGATTCCTTCTCCTACAAAGTTAATGACAGCCAAACGAACTCCAACATCGCCCAGGTCCGAGTTCTGGTATGCGCCGTCAACCAGGGGGGCGGCGCGCTTGTGGAGCTGATCGTCAACACGAACCTCTATGCCGGCGCGATATCCAGCGAGGTCAATCGCCTCAAGGCTGATTTGGAGGACGAGGGTTACACCGCGAAGATCAAGTTGTGGCCCTCCGGCGGAACGAGCGCATCGAATCTGTGGCAGTATCTGCGCACCGAATATGACGACGACGGCCAGTTCCTGCAGGGAGCAATCCTGATCGGCGATCTGCCCAAGGTGCAAACCTACGCGAATGATCCCTACAGCGGCTACTGTTGGACATACACCGATCTCATCTACTGGAACATGAAGAGGTTCCAGACAACCGACGAGATTACCACCCGCAACATATGGGTCAGTCGTATCAACGCCGACGACACGGGTTGGGGTTCGCAGGACGCCCTCATTCGCCGCGCACTCGACGCCAACCACAACTATCGGAAGGGCATTTCTCGTCTGCCGTTCACCGCATACGTCTTCGACTGTTTCAAAGAGTACCCACACAGCGCGACGATGCTGGATGTCTGGCCGGCGGTGCGTTTCGGCGGCGGCGGCAATCACAGCGCTTCCTACAAGTTTCTGCCGGAACGGACCGATCTTCCCTACGCCGCATGTGACTGCTTTGCCGCTGGCGGAGAGGTGTTCAACGAGGTCTCGCACGGAAGTGAGAACTGGTACATGGAAGGCGGCATGTTCGACAAGAACGCGCTCTACCGCGTGGTTGCCCAACAACGAGCCGCGTTGATCGGATCCTGCAGTTCCGGCGCGTTTGGCGGGATCGTCAACAATCACATCTTCACCCGCGGCGGCGGCTGCATTTTCGCCGCCGGCGGCACCACCATCAACTGGGAAGGCGACTTCACCATCAACGCATCCTATGGAAACGCGGTGTTGTTCCGCCAACGACTTGCCGCCGGGGATTCGTGGGGTGGCGGATCGCTGTACGTCTATCCGTGGGAAGGTTACATGACCGGCAACCGCATCGTGTTCTATGGTGACATGTCGCTCAAGCCCATGGCATCCGTGTACTCCAACTCGATGCCGAGCGTCGTCTCCTTCACGAAGAACTCCGCGACTGTTTACGTCGGCCAGCCGGTCACATTCTCCGTCGCGGTGACTGATCCTGACGGCACCACCGGCGAGAAGAGCCCCCACGTGCTCTACCGGCAGCAGGTCGAATGGTTCATGAATGGTTACAACTACGGCAAGAACGCCCCCACGTACACGACGAACGACTATCAGAATGCCGGATGGACCAACGTGACCCACACGTTCTCCGCAGCGGGCATCTACACCATCCGTGCTGAGGTGATGGACGAGTGGCAGGCGCGCGGCTGGAAGGAGATGACGGTCACGGTTCAGCAGCCGCTGGTCACCTGCTCGGTCACTGCGCCAACCAACGGCACCGTGGTGATTGAAGGGGCTAATCTGACGATCACGGCGGCTGCCTCAGTTTCGTATGGCAGCGTGAGCAATGTCGAGTTCACCCTCGACGGCCTCACGATCGCCACCGCTCTGAGCGCGCCGTACAGTTGCGTCTGGACCAATGCCGTCAAGGGCACGCATGTATTGACGGCCAAGGCCACCGACGGTGTCGGTACCGTAGGCAATGCTACGGCTGTGAGCCTAAGTGTCCTGCCGATCACGACGTGTACGATCACCGCACCGGCGTACGGCTGGGTCTTGAAAGATGGGACAGATCTGCCCATCGAGGCCACCGCCACAGTCTCGGCCGGCACTGTCAGCAAGGTGGAGTTCTTCCACGACGGCGTGAAGATCGGCGAAGACCTGAGCATGCCGTATTCCTGCGTTTGGTCCAACGTACCCATCGGGCTGTACGCTCTGACCGCGAGGGCGATCCAGAGCGATGGCCGGACGGGCGATTCGGCGGCGGTGTATGTTGGCACCACGGCTAGTGGCTCGTGGGAGGGTGTATTGGCCATAGGCGGGACAGTGACGAACTACACGCTGAACGGGACCAACTACCGGGCGCACATTTTCACGACGGTGGGAACGAACAGTCTTGCAGTCATGGGCGGCGGCTTCGTTGACGTGCTGGTCGTGGCCGGTGGCGGGAGCGGCGGCGGTTCCCAGTACCATGGCGCGGGAGGCGGTGCTGGCGGTTTGATCTACAGTAATGCGTACCCGGTCGTCTCGGGCAGTAACTACGCTATCGCAGTGGGTGCCGGCGGAGTTGCGTTAATTGGGAATGCGACGTCGGCGGGAAATAACGGTTCGAACAGTTGGTTTGGCCCGTTGCTCTCTTTTGGCGGCGGGGGTGGAGGGAACTACAGCGCCGGTTCGATAGGTCGCAATGGCGGTTCGGGAGGCGGGGGCGCCGGAAACGCTGGGGCGGGAACCGGCGGCATCGGCGTTTCTGGGCAGGGATGGGCCGGGGGGCATGGCTACATCAACAGCCCCAACCATGGGAGTGGCGGAGGTGGCGGCGCAGGCGCCAACGGAGTGGATGGCACCGGGACCAGTGGCGGCAATGGGGGCAACGGGCTTTATTTCGAGGCCTTTACGAACTGGGGCGATCCAAACAACCCCGGTTGGTTTGCCGGCGGCGGTGGCGGGGGAACCTACAGCGGCGGCACGTCGGGGTTGGGTGGAAAAGGCGGTGGAGGAAGTAACACGGCCACAGTTGGGACGGACGGAAAGCCCAATACGGGCGGCGGTGGCGGTGGACCGCGCTCGCACATCAGTAATGTCAGTGGTGCCGGCGGCTCCGGCATCGTGATCGTGCGGTATATCGTTGGCAGCGGCGGCGCCACCAACCAAGCACCCACAGTCACAGCCAGTGGCATGCCCACCAGCGGCACCGCGCCATTGGCCGTGAACTTCACCGCGACCGGCGCGGACGTGGATGGCGACACGCTGACCTACGCCTGGACCTTCAGCGATAGCGGCACCGCAGCCACCCAGAACCCGAGCCACACCTACGCGGCTGCCGGAATTTACCCGGCCACCGTCACGGTCTCCGATGGCAAGGGCGGGACAGCCAGCGCCAGCGTCACGATTACTGTTTCGGCGCTGCCGACTTACGTGGTGTCATACAACAACAGCGAGTCGTTCGTCGGCGTGCCGGAAGGCGGCACGAACACGTTCCAGGTCAGGCTCTCGTCCCCGCCGACCAGTGACGTCGTGGTGGCCGTGGCGTGGTCGGCGGGCGATGCAAACCTCGCGGTGACGGGCGGCGCGAGCCTGACGTTCACCACGAACAACTGGTCCACGAACCAGACCGTGACGGTGGCGGCGGCCGAGGATGCCGATACCGTGAACGGCACGGCCACGATCACCTGCTCGTCGCCAGGGATGGATGCCGTCGCCGTTACGGCAACTGAGGCGGAGAACGACACGACCCTCACGATTGCGGCGGGCACCGGCGGCACGGTCCTGCCCAGCGGCGCCGTGGTCGTGACGATGGGCGTGGCCACGGCGATCACGGCCACGGCGAGCGCCAACTATGCCTTCACGAACTGGAGTGTGACCAGCGGCGCGGCGTCGTTTGCCAACAGCAACGCGGCCAGCACGACGGTGACGATCAGCGCTCCGGCTACGATCCTGGCGAACTTTGTTAGCATCAACATCAACCATTCGCCCGTGATTACCGATGGCGCGAGCGCGAACGTGACCATGAGCGAGGATGGCGCGCCCACGGCGTTCGCCCTGACCTTGCATGCCACGGACGCGGATGGCGACCCGCTGACGTGGTCCGTGGCCACGCCCGCCGCGCATGGCACCGCCACGGCCAGTGGCACAGGCGCAAGCCAGGCCATCGCCTACACGCCCACAGCCAACTACAACGGGGCGGACAGTTTCGCGATCCAGGTCTCCGACGGCGTAGGCGGCACAGTCACCACCCTGGTTTCTGTGACGATACAGCCGGTGAATGACGCACCGGTGGCCGTTGCCCAGAGCGTGAGCGTTGTCCTGAACACGGCCAAGGCCATTACGCTCAGCGGCAGCGATCCGGAAGGGTCGAACCTGACGTACGCGGCGACACAGCCGGCCTACGGCACACTCAGCGGCACCGGCGCCGCCCGGACGTACACGCCGAACACGGGTTATCTGGGTGCGGACAGCTTCACGTTCCAGGTAAACGACGGCGCGTTGGACAGCCTGCCTGCCACAGTCTCGATCCTGGTGGTGGGCGGCATTTCCGCCACCGGTGGCACGGTTACGAACTATATGCTGAACGGCACGAACTACACCGCGCACATCTTCACGAACAGCGGGACACTTACTTTCACCAGCGGTGGAAATGTGGAGTACCTGGTCGTCGGCGGCGGCGGTGGCGGCGGTCAATGTGATGCAGGCGCTGGCGGCGGCGGTGGCGGGCAAGTCGTTGCGAATCATACGACCCTGGAGTCTGGCGCCTATGGCGTGACAGTAGGTGGAGGAGGTCCAGCATACAACAACGGCACCAATTCCAGCCTGGGAAGCATCATCGCAGGGGGTGGCCGAAAGGGTATTGTGGGTGGCGGTAGCGCTGGAGCTGGTGGGGCGTGCACATCCATCATTTACAATGTGACGAATAGTTACGCCGGAGGTGCCCCCAACAACACATATCTGCGCCGCGCTGGCGGCGGCGGTGCTGGTGCCGGCGGAGTCGGAACAAATGCAGCCGCAGCCAACGGCGGTAATGGTGGCATAGGTTATGTGTCGAGTATTTCGGGGGTTAGCACGTATTACGGCGGCGGTGGCGGAGGAGGGGCCGAATGGGTGAACTCAAGCGCCGTCGTTCGAGGCGGAGGTGGTTTAGGCGGCGGTGGAAACGGCGAGGCCAACGTCTCTGGGCATACTGGGTATGCTGCGTCTACCGCTGGTGCTGCAAACACAGGCGGCGGCGGAGGTGGCGCTGGCGGAGTAAACGGAGTCGCTGGTGGTGTCAGCAGGGCAGGCGGCTCCGGCATCGTGATCGTGCGCTACGTCGTTGGCGGCGGCGGCACCACCAACCAGGCGCCCACAGCCATTGCCCAGAGCGGTGTGACCACAGCCGAAGACACAGCCAAGGCCATTACCCTGACCGGCAGCGATCCGGAAGGTTCGAACCTGACCTACACGGTGGTGAGCGGACCCGTGCACGGGACGATTTCGACGGGCACAGGCGCCAGTCGCACCTACACACCTGACGCAAACTACAACGACAGCGACAGCTTCACCTTCAAGGTCAACGATGGCGTGCTGGACAGCGCGGTGGCGACGGTCTCGATTACGGTGACCGCGGTCAACGACGCACCCACAGTCACAGCCAGCGGCACGCCCACCAGCGGCACCGCGCCATTGGCCGTTAACTTCACCGCGACCGGCGCGGACGTGGACGGCGACGCGCTCACCTACGCCTGGACCTTCGGCGATGGCAGCACTGCAGCCACGCAGAACCCGAGCCCCACCTACGCGGCTGCCGGAACTTACCCGGCGACCGTCACGGTCTCCGACGGCAAGGGCGGGACAGCCAGCGCCAGCGTCACGATTACTGTTTCGGCGCCGGCCAACCAGCCGCCCACGGCCAACGCCCAGAGCGGTGTGACCACAGCCGAGGACACGGCCAAGGCCATTACCCTGACCGGCAGCGATCCGGAAGGTTCGAACCTGACCTACACGGTGGTGAGCGGACCCGTGCACGGGACGATTTCGACGGGCACAGGCGCCAGTCGCACCTACACACCTGACGCAAACTACAACGACAGCGACAGCTTCACCTTCAAGGTCAACGATGGCGTGCTGGACAGCGCGGTGGCGACGGTCTCGATTACGGTGACCGCGGTCAACGACGCACCCACAGTCACAGCCAGCGGCACGCCCACCAGCGGC
>JBIJDW010000403.1:0-2984 GCA_044343885.1 Kiritimatiellia bacterium | reverse complement strand
GGCGTCCTCGATGCGCTTGCTGATGTCCTTCTCCACATCCTCGGGGGAGGCACCGACCCACGTGGTCACGATCATCACAAACGGGAAATCCACCGCCGGCATGTCTTCCAGGGAAAGCTTGCGGTAGGAATTAAGGCCCAGCACGATCAGCGCGATGAGCAGACAGCCCATTGCGATCGGGCGCTTGGTGGAGGCTGTGGCGAGAAACATGGCAAAGTCCTCTCGTTGCGGATTCAGAGCACATCGACGGTCGCGCCCGCGCTGAGCTGCGTCTGGCCTTCGGTGACGACCGGTTCGCCGACTTCCAGGCCGGAGAGAATCGCGATCCAGCCGTCATTCTGCCAGCCCGTCTCGACGGTGCGGGCGACGGCCCGGCCATCCGTGACCACGAACACCATGCTGCGGCCGCCGCGGAGGAGCACGGAGGCGGCCGGCACGCCGAGGTTTTGGCTCGTCTCGAAGATGATCGTCACGTCGGCCATGGCGCCGGGGACGGCCCACTCCGCCACATCGGCGACCAGGCCCTTGATCTCGAACGTCCGCAGCACCGGGTTGACCGTCGGCGCACGCAGGGTGACGGTATGTGTGCCTGCGTCGCGCCCCTGCACGCCGAGCCTGAAGCGCGTCTCGCCGGGCCGGATTTCCGGATAGTACTGGGCGGGGATGAATGCGGCGGCCTCCACGGCCGTCAGGTCGTCAATGCGCAGCAGCACGCGCCCGACGGCCATCTGCTCGCCCGGTTCGGCCAGGCGGCGGCTGACCACGCCCGAGAGCGGGGCGAGCACGCGGGTGTCCTTTAGATTTTTTTGGGCGATAGCCAGGGCGGCATCCGCCTGCAAAACCTGCCGCGCGGCGAGATCCGCCTGCGCCGCCGCCACGGCCACCCCGGCCTTGGCCTGAGCCTGCCGGACCTCAGCCTCCTCGTATTCATTTTCGCTGATCTGCTTCTGCTCGCGCAATCGCACGAAGCGTTGGAAGTCGAGCGCCGACTTGCGCGCCTCGGCCTCGGATCGAGTCGTCTGGGCGCGAGCGACCGCCAGCGTGGCCTGCGCGACAGCGTGCGCCTGTTCGGCGATGGTCACGGCGTTCTGCCGACCGACCGGGTCGATCTGGAACAGCGGCGTCTCTTCCGCCGTGACGCGGTCGCCCACGTTCACCCAGATCGCGTCGAGGTTGCCGTCGGCGCGCGCGGCGACATGGGCGAAGCGCTTGGCCTCCAGCGTCCCCTGCACCGTGAGGCGCCGTTCGAAGGCTCGGACGGCGCAGGGTTGCGCCCGCACCGCCAGACGGCGGACGGGCGGCGCGGCGGCGGCGGCGGAAGCGGCGTCTCGGCGGCCGCACCCGCCGAGCAGCACGGCCAGAAGCAGAACGGTCGGAGTGAGAGACAAGCGGGCGGATCCATAAGCGGGCGTCGTTTGTTGCAGCGTGATCATAAGCACGGTCTCCAGGGGGCGTCGGTTGCTAGTTCGGCAGGGCGGTCAGGCCCATGGCCAGTTCGAGATGGGCGATGGCGATGCGCTCCTGATAGCGCGTCCGCACAAACTCCACGTGTGCGCGATCCATCACCGCACGGGCGTCGAGAGCCTCGCTCACCGGCAGCAGCCCCTCGAGCGCCTTGGCCTCGTAGTCGGCGGTCTTGGTGACGGCGATCTCGTAGGCGCGCCGTCGCAGGCGTGCCGACTCGGCCGCATCCCGCACAACCGCCTCGGCGGCGATCACCCGAACCATGACGGACAGAAAGGCGGATTCGCGGGCCAGCGCGCTTTGGCGCCGCCCGACCTGCGACGCCCGGTACCGCGCCACGTTGGCCAGACCGTCAAACAGCGTCCACACGCCGGAGAGGCCCGAGGCCCAGTTGGCCGCCTGCAGCGCCAGGTCGTCGCTGGTCCAGGAGCCGCTGGAGAACACCGACAACGTGGGCAGGAACCCGCAGAAAGCCTGCCGCACCTGGTGCTCCCGAATCACCACCTCGCGATCCGCGAGCGCCAGCTCGGGGTGGATCTCCAGCGCGCGCAGCACCAGCGCTTCAACCGGTTCCGCCGGCGCGGCGGCCTCGCCGGCCTCGCCGGAGAGGCGGATCTCCGCGAGGGGCGAAAACCCCATGCAGGCGAGCAACTCGCCGCGAGTCCGTGTGAGGGCGCGCCGCGCCTGGTTCAGTTCGGCCTCGCGCGCTTCGGCCAGTTGGACCGCTTGGGCGCGCTCCCATTCCTTGACAAAACCCTCATTCGCGAATGCGTTGACACGGGCGGCGGTCTCACGGGCGGCGGTCGCCTGCGATTCCAGTGCGGCAACCGTGTCCTGCCCGACGAGCACATCAAAATAGGCGGTCGTCGTCTGCAGCACGATTCCCTGCCGCACGTAGGCAGCCGCAATTCCGGCGGAGGCATAACCCTGGCGGATCGCCGCATAGAGGAACCAGCTCGACGGCATGAAGATCGGCATGTCCAGATCCAGCGACGCCCGGCTGGATCGCCGCTCGCTCATGCCGGGTTCCTTGGCATGGGACGTGTAGCCAGCCGAGGCGGCGACCGTCGGCAGGAAGACCGTGAAGGCCACATTCTTGCCAATCCGGCTCAGTTCGCGATCCAGATCTGCCTTGCGCGCCGCATAGTTGTTGGTCATGGCGAGGCGCACGCACGACTCGAGGGAGAGCGGCTGCGCCAGCGCTGCGGCGGCCCGCTGCGCGAGCGCGTTCGTGAAGGCGGTCGTGTGCGTGCGGCGCGCCAGTCCGGGATCGTAAGCCGCGCACCCGGCGACCAGCAGGAGCGCCAGACAGATGCCAGCCCGCCGCGCGGGACCAAGAAGCGGTTGCAGGACACGCATGTGTCAGTTCCTTTCCATTCCTCAGTGGCTGTCGGCTGGACTCACCAGCGCACGGGCGTAACATTCCACCAGATGCTTGAACGCGCCGAGATCGCCGCCGGGAATCGCGGCCAGGGCGACCGACTCAAAGGCCAGCAGATCGGCGAGCATCCGGGCGCTCA
>JBIJDW010000083.1:0-9742 GCA_044343885.1 Kiritimatiellia bacterium | reverse complement strand
TCCTCGGGGCGCGCACGGCATTCCGCGAAACGTTCGCCCTGCCGATCAAGACCGGGATTGATCTGACGGCGCGTGACCGCTTGCGGCAGACGACCGCGCCGTTTGTTCTGCGGCGGCTCAAGACCGATCGCGATATCATTCGAGATCTGCCCGAAAAACGCGAGGCTTCGGTCTACTGCACGCTGACGCGCGAGCAGGCATCCCTCTACCAGGGGGTGCTGGACGAACTCGGTGCCTCGCTGAAGAATGGTGCCGCCGGGATCGGCCGTCGCGGCCTGGTGCTGGCCTCGATCACCCGCCTGAAACAGGTGTGCAACCACCCCGCCCACTTTCTGGGTGAGGACGGCGAGCTGGGTGGACGTTCGGGCAAGCTCGACCGGTTGCGCGAGATGGTGGAAGAGGTCGTTGCGGCGGGGGAGGGGGCGCTGGTCTTCACCCAGTACGCGGCCATGGGGAAGCTGTTGCAGCGTCACCTGCAGCAGGAGTTTGGCTGCTTTGTCCCCTTTTTGCACGGCGGCACGCCGCGCGCGGAGCGCGACGCGCAGGTGGCGGCGTTCCAGGCCCATGCGGGAGCCGCCGTCTTCGTCCTCTCGCTCAAGGCGGGCGGCATCGGAATCAATCTGACCCGCGCCAATCATGTGTTTCATTTTGATCGCTGGTGGAATCCGGCGGTTGAGAACCAGGCGACCGACCGCGCGTTCCGGATCGGTCAGACCCGCAACGTGATGGTGCACAAGTTCGTGTGCGGCGGCACGCTGGAAGATCGGATCGAGGCGATGATCCGGGAGAAGTCGGCACTGGCCGACGATCTGGTCGCGAGCGGCGAGTCGTGGCTGACGGAACTGAACGACACCGACCTGCGCGATGCGCTCGCGCTCGCGCAGGACGCCGTGGGGGAGTGGACACCATGAAAAAAAGGCAAAAGCACGAGCCGCGTGTGCCGTTGCCGGTGCGCGGGGGAATCCGCGCGCAAGGGACGCGGAGCAGCCAGAGCCGGTCGTGGTGGGGGCGGCGCTGGATGTTGATGCTGGAGGGATTGCGGCTGGGCGCCCGACTGGGACGGGGTCGCCAGTATGCGGTGGCGGGACAGATCGCCGCGCTGACCCTCGGCGAGGGCGCGGTCAGTGCGGTGGTGCAGGGCGGCGCCCCGGAACCGTACCGGGTGACCTTCACGTTCCGAACGCTGGCCGATGGCGTTCGCCGTGACCTCACGGCCGTGCTTGGCGCACACCCCGCCTGGCTCGGTCGTCTTCTGGTCAACGATCTGCCCGTCGAATTGGAGGCGCTCTTTCGCGACGCGGGGGTTCCCTTGTTTCCCGAGCGGCGCGGTGATTGGGTGTGCTCCTGCACCTGTCCCGACTGGGCGAAGCCGTGCAAGCACGCGGCGGCCGTCCTCTATTTACTGGGCGAGGCGGTCGAACGCGAGCCTATGCTCTTGCTGGATTTGCGCGGCATCAACCGCGGGGATCTGATCCCCGCCGTCGGCGACCGTCCCGGCGGCGGTGCGACTCCGCCGTCGCCGCCGGTTCGCGCACTCGCTCCACCTGCGGATGCCGCCGCATTCTGGGGCGACCGCTGGACGCCAGCCGAGACCTTCGGCCCCCCGCCGGGGCGGACGGTGGCGGCGCCGTTGCTCACCCGCCTCGGCCCGCTGCCGTTCTGGCGCGGCCAGGAGCGGTTCCGCGAGATGGTCGAACAGGTCTACGGACGGGCGACGCCGGTCGCCATGCAGATTTGGGGAGGCGAGCGCCCCGACGCCGTCTTGCGCGCCAAGCCGGCAGGGCCACCCGATAGCTTCGTGTTGCGCAAGCACCGCATGCAAATTGATCGAACGCGACTTTGAGTGTTTGACGCCATCCCCTATTCTCCGTATTATATCCGTTTGTTTTGACGCTCAGGAGACTCCGGTTAACCATGTTTTCATCGAAGAAAAAGAATGCGGGACACGAACCCATGGCGATTCATGAAGAAGAAGCCCCCGATGCCGAGGTGGCTGCCGTGACCGACGGGCAGCCGACTCCTGCGGCTGCGACCGTGCCTGCGGATGAGCCGGCTGTTGAACCCGCGGTTGCGGAGGAGTCCGCACCGTCGCCCAACCCGCTCGCCGCCGATCTCGCGACAGCCAAGGATCGCTATGCCCGACTGATGGCCGATTTTGATAATTTCAGAAAACGCCAAGTGCGCGAACGCGAGGAGATCGTCAAGCGCGCCAATGAGGCGCTGATCCTCGAACTCCTCCACCCGATCGACCATCTCGACTTTGCGTTGACCGCAGCCACCAACTCCGCTGATCCCTTTGTCACCGGTGTGCGCATGGTTGCCGACCAGATTCACGCCGCGCTGGCCAAGTTTGACGCTAAGCCCGAGGACGCGGTCGGCCAGCCGTTCGATCCCGGCCGGCACGAAGCGCTGAATGAGACGCCATCCGATGTGGTTCCGGCCGGACATGTCTCCCTCCAGCTCCGCAAGGGATGGAGCCTCGCGGGCCGATTCATCCGGCCGGCGCAAGTGATGATCTCGTCCGGACCCGCAACCCCGCCCTCCGCCCCGGCCGGCGAGTCAACCGCCGGCGGAACACTGAACACTGAACACTGAACACCGGATACTGAACCATGGCTGCAAAACGTGATTATTACGAGGTGCTGGGGATCGGCAAGACCGCTTCGGCCGACGAGATCAAGAAGGCCTATCGCAAGCAGGCCATGCAATACCACCCCGACCGCAACCCGAACAACAAAGAGGCAGAGGTCAAGTTCCGAGAGGTCTCCGAGTCCTACGAAGTGCTGAGCGATGAGAAGAAGCGGCGTCAGTACGACCAGTTCGGCCATGAGGGGATGAAGTCGACATTCGGCCCCGGCGGCTTTGACTTCGGTCGCGACTTTACGCACATGTCGGATGTCGAGGACATCCTAGGCAATTTGTTCGGCGGCGGCGAGGGCGCGTTCGGCAACATGTTTGGCGGGCGTGGCGCCCGGCGTTCGCGCACCGAGGAGGAACGCGGTAACGACCTCCGTTTTGATCTCGAAATTGACCTCGAGGAGTCGGCGTTCGGTTCCGAACGCGAGATCGACATCCCGGTGAATGACGGCTGCGACCTGTGTCACGGTACCGGTGCAGCGGCCGGCGCCAAGCGCGAAGCCTGCCGCCAGTGCGGCGGTCACGGCTTCGTCGTCGCCGGCGGCGGCTTCTTCCAGATCCGGCAGCCCTGTCCCGTGTGCCACGGCGAAGGGACGATGATTCGCCAACCCTGCACGAAGTGCGGCGGATCAGGCCGCATGAAGGCGCGCCGTAAGCTGTCCTTGCGCATTCCGCGGGGCGTCGAGACCGGCTCCCGGCTCCGGCTTCCCGGCAAGGGCGAGGGGGGGCTTCGCGGCGGCGGCCCGGGCGACCTCTACGTTGTGCTTCACGTGCGCGACCACGCTTTGTTTGATCGGCAGGGCGATGATCTCACCTGCACCGTGCCGGTTTCGCCGGCCGATGCCGCCCTCGGCGGCACGGTCAAAGTTCCGACGCCGGAAGGTTTCGCCGAAATCCGCCTCCCGCCCGGAACGCCCAACGGCAAGGTGTTCCGCCTGCGCGACAAGGGCATTCCCAGCGTCGAAGGCCGTGGCACCGGCGATCTGAACGTGCGCATCGTGATCGAGGTTCCGGTCCATCTTTCGTCCAAACAGCGCAAGCTGCTCGAGGAGTTCCGCGATTCCTGCGAGGCTTCCATCTTTCCCGACGCCGAACGGATGAAGAAAGCGGCCGAGACCTTCTTCGCCAACCGTGATGCGCTGCGTCAGAAGCATTAGAGGCTCTTGCAAAACCCCTCTGGGGTGTTTGCAAGAGAGAAGTCAGAATACAGGAGTCAGGAGTCAGGAGTCAGAATAATAGTACACGTTCCCCGTGAGCGGGTTCCAGTTCTGAATACTGAATTCTGGCTTCTGAATCCGGCGCTTGCAGAACCGACGAAGGAGGTTTTGCAAGCGCCCTGCATTAGCTACAGCCAGCGGCTGCCGATGACGCACAGGCCGTAGAGCGCGGCCGTTTCGGCGCGCAGCACCAAGCCGCCCAGCGCGACCGGAATCGCGCCGGCGGCGATTAGTCGATCCAGTTCGTCGGGGGTGAAATCGCCCTCGGGGCCGACGAACCATCCGGCCTGTTTGGGCCGCTCCGGAAAAGCCGCCAGCGCTTCTCGCAACAGAGGGGTGTTGGGGCGCAACGCCCCGACCAGCACCGGAGAGGCTTCGGCGACGAGCGCCGCGCTGGCGTCACACGTCAGCGGGGCCTCGATTCGCGGCACCCACGCCGCGCCACATTGCCGGGCTGCCTCGCGTGCGACCCGTTCCCACCGCATCCGCTTCTCGAGGCCTTCCTGCGCGTCGAGTCGCACCACCGTTCGGGCGGACAGAACCGGCACGATCCGGGACGCCCCGGTCTCGACCGCCTTCTCCACGGTCCAGTCCATCCGGTTTCCTTTGCTGATGCAGACGAAGAGCGTGATCGCGCAGGCGGGCCGCGGACGCGCCACGGGCACCCCCGCGGGTTCCAGCCCCACCTCATTCTTGGAGACACGGGCCACGCGCAACGGGCGGATCATCCCCGCGCCGTCAAATCCCTCGACTGCGTCGCCCGGCGTCACGCGCAGCACCCGAATCAAGTGGTGCGACTCGTCCCGATCCAGCACGCACCCGTCCGCCAGGAGCCGTGGGGTATCGATGAATTGTCGGAGCATGACGGCAGGGACTCCAGAGAAAAGCTGAAAACTGAAATGCTGAAATGCTGAAAACTGAAAACTGAAAAGCTGAAAACGGAACTATCTCGGCAGATCGGGCAACCCCAGTGCGCCGGCGCCTCGGCCTTGCTGAGCGAGTTTCTCCACCAGCGGCCTCAGCCCCGGTATCTGATAAGCCTCCTGCATCGCTTGTGCCCGACCGAATTTCTGGGCGCGCCGCAAGGCATCGAGTGCCTCCCGCTCCTTGCGCATCTTCTGGTACGCCACAGCCAGCGTGATCCAGACGCGCCACTCATTCGGTTGAGCATGCAGATAGCGCGTCAAAGGCGCGATCATCTTTTCCGTGTGTCCGCAGATGTCGTAGGCCCGGGCGATTTGGATGTATCCGTCCAGCGGGAACTCCTTGGGCAGCGGTTGCGCCATCAGGCGATCGAGCAAGCGTTCCGCGGCGTCGGCTTTCCGTCCCTCGGCAAGCTGGATGCCGACGTCCATCATGACCTTCCAAGGCAGCCCTTCCTGTCCCGCGAGATGCTCGAGCACCCGCGCCGACTGTTCGACATTGCCGAGGTCGCGGTAGCACTGGGCGATCTCCAGGGTGTTTGTCAGCTGCATTGGACGGCCTTGCTGGGCCTCGGTGAGCAGCACGCGCAACCGCCGTTCCATCGTGTCATAGTGGGCAATCGTGTTGCGGAACGCATTGGCCGGGGCGTTGTTGGGATCGAGCCGCACCAAGGAGCCGATCACGTCCAGCGCTTCCGCCGTGCGGCCCTGCCGCAGCAGGACGTCTTGAGCCAGCTTGAAGTTGGCCTCCGGGCTGGGCGGATAGAGGATGCGCGCCTCCTGAAGCGCCTGCTCGGATTCGCGTGTCCGGCCATGCGCCGCGTAGAGGCCGCCGATCGAGCCGCGCAATTTGGAGAATGACTTTTGGGCGACCACGTCGCGGCGGAACCGATCGTCGCGGGTGAGGCGGCGCCAATACCAGTCCCAGAAGTCCAGATCGGCGGTGACGACATCCGCAGACAGCGGCGCCTTCTCGTTGTTGAGCTTCATGATCAGACCATGCGGCGTGAAGTAAGGGTACATCCACGGGATGGGATAGCTCTCTTCGACGTAGAATGCATGGCGAAAATTGTTGTTCCGCCAGATCATCTCGCACAGGATGCCGTTGATTTCCATCACGCCCAGCGCGCCGCTTACCTGCACGCGGCCGTTCTCCACCACCAGCTCGGCATTGCGTGGCCGCTTGCCCGCGTTGACCTCGTCCACGTAGATTCTGAAAGACTGCGCGCTGTCATCCGTGGTCGGCATCCAGATCTGATCGGCATACAGGGCGCGCATCGTGGCCATGTAGGTGTTGTCGGCCAGCGCATTTTGGGTGATCAGGAAGACGTCGGGCCGGACCCGTGCCGAGTAGATCATATAGGTCGGAACGAACCGCCCGGGATCGGTGCCGCCGAAGAAGACCGCGTCCGGCCCCATCGCGGCCGGGAAGAGCGGGTTGGGCAGCGGCTCTTCGGTCGCCTCCAGCTCTTCGGTGATTGCCGCTGCGCCGCGCAACTGGTAGTTGCCAAACTGCCAGCCGTAGTCATGGGCGTTTTGCTCCGAGCCGCCGAATTCGAAGACCAGCCGATCATCGGTGTAATTGCGGTAAACAGGAATAGCCGCCAGCGCCAGCGTCACCGCGACGGCAGCCGTGAGAACCAGCCGTGATAAAAACAGCCTGCTGGGGCGCAGCGTTGTGACGGCGAGGTCCGGCGTTCGGTTCCCGGCCAGAACAAAGGACAGCAGTGTGTCGAAGGCCGCCAGACCGAACACCAAACCGTAACCGATCCAGATGGCGAACAGGCCGTGCGACGAGACGAACTTTACCTTCTGGATGAATGCGTCCTGGAGATCCCCCTTCGGATTGGCCAGCACGATCAACAGCACGCTCATCATCAAGAAGGCGGCCACCGTGGCGATGATCCACTGTTGGGTCACTTCGCCCATCGCGCAACGCAATCCCCCTTTACGGGCCAGCGCGCGCCGTCCCCAGATCAACACGACCACAACCGCAACCGCCAGACTAACGAGCAAGCCGCTCTGCAGGACCACCAGCAGCGAAGCTCCGGCCGCTCCCGTTTGCGGCCCCACACCGGACTGGGCCTCTGCGGCGCGAGCCGCTCCGGACAACAGACGGATCAGGCCAAACCACAATCCGAGGAGCGTCAGGCCGCCGAGCACGCCCAAGGTTTGCTTCTCCGAGCGGTTTCCCGAACGCAAAATATTCGTCACCCGCTCATCCAATTGCGTGAGCATCAGCACGAGGCCGCCCACCGCCGCGATCAAGAGCACACCGGCCAGCAACAGCTTGTCAAAGCGGGTGATGTCGAAGATCTGTTCGATTTGCGGAATTCCCGCCAGGACCACAAACGGCAGGGAAACCACAAACAGCCCGATTGCTGCGTGCAGTACTTTCACCCCCGCCGCAAGCGCGCCCACGATCGACAGGATCAGCCCAGCCAAGGCCACACCCCGCAGGATGTTGCCGAGCGGAAGGGCTGTGGCCTTCAGCCCCGGCAGCAGCGACAGGTGGATGACTTGGGGGGTCCACGACTGCAGGCTGATGAACCAGATCAGCGCCGCGCCCGCGAGCGCCGTCAGGCAGACGAGCCACCCCCGTTTGCGTTCCCACGCCGGGCCGCGCATTTGCCAAGCAGCAAAGGGCAAAAACCCCAGCGGTGCGAGCAGCAGGGTGAACTGCACCCGCAAGTCGGTGAAATACGACCCCAACTGCGGCAGAAGCTGGGCTGCAGACGGGGCGATCTTCTCGTATTGGCCGCGGGAGATCGCGTGCTTGAAGCCCTCCCACGTGCGCGGAAAACCCCAGTTCATCGGTGGGTTGCGCAGATCGGAGACGATCGGCATATAGACGTAGAAAGAGACGCCCAGTTGGGAAAAGAAGAGGGTGAGCGACACGAGCCGGCCGTGCGGCAACAGCAGCCAGGCCAGCGCCAGAACGCCGAAGTTCCACCACAGGGGCGCCTGAAACCACCACGTCGTCGGGTGGGTGAGGCCGAGCAGCGCCCCCTTGCGGACGAGGCCGAAGAGCGCCGTCTGAACCCCCAACACGGCCAGGGCGTAAAAGATACCCTTGGGAATGGAAGCACCCAACAGGAACAAGAGCCCGCAGCCTCCCAGAAAAACCAGCGTCGGCAGGGTCCAAGAAAATACCGGCTGCCCCGGCGCGGCCGGTATCACGCGCGGCGAAGGCAGATTGGCAACGGTCAAAATCAGGACCAGCAGGAGACCGATGGCCAGCGCCAGCGGCACGCTGACCCAGGGATCAGACCAGCGGTCGCGTTTGGCGAACCCGGCCAATGCCGAACCGGTCACCACGCCCACCGCCAGAATACCGATCCACAAGTAACGCACCGGATCGAGGCGAGGCGCAAATTCCCCCGACACGCTCAAGGGATGCGTGACCATGCCGGCGACAACCAGCAGCAACAGCCCCATCCCGAATAGCGCAGCGAGCACGACGTTGCGGCGGTTGCGCGCCTGCTCGGTTGCGGGTTCCCGTCGGCGCATCACCAGCGCCGCGACAAAACCCGCCAGCACCACCGCCAGGCCCGCGATGATCAGCGTTCCGGAAGGCGCCATGACCTTGGCGCCAACGAAAGGTTCGAGCTTGGAAAAGCCCGGCGTGGGCATCAGCGCACCGAGTTTCAGCACGTGCGCCGTCAGCAACACCGGAAGGCCCACCATCAGGAAGTCGCGGAACATCGCCACATCGCGCAGGATGATCACGATCGCCAGCGGAACCGCAGCCAGAAGCAATACCTGATAGTTGGTCAGCCCCAGACCGAAGACAAACGCCGTCAGCCACAAGACCGTGTCCGTCGGACGCCGCATCCACCGGTAGGTCAGCAGGAAAATCAGCATCAAGAAGAAGGCATTGAGGGTGTACACCTCGACGATCGTCGCCTGCGACCACATCACCGGGCTGAAGGCGAAGATCAGGCTCGCCGAGACGCCGCCCGCCCAGCAGAACCACCCCTCGCGCCGCCCCGTGGCGGCATGGAGGTCCTGATGAGAGTCCTTGAGGATGTCCGAGGCGGAACGCGTGATCAGCATCGCCGTCAGCCCCGTTGCCAGCGCGCCGAAGAACGCCGATGCCATCGCGATGCTCCACGCCGGGGTCGGCTGGCCGCGGAACGTCACCCATTCGAAGGCGCGGGCGAAGATAAACGCGCACATCGTCCAGATCGGATATCCCGGCGGATGCGGCACGCCGAGATAATCGCCCGCGACGGCCAGTTCGCCCGAATCCTCCAACGTCACCGAAGGGCCCAGAGTGAAAAAAAAGACGGCAAAGGAGATGAGCGTCGCCGTCCAGAATGCCGCCCAGTCGATCCGGCGGAAAAAGGGACCGCGGTTCAGAAGAAGGTCGGAAGCATCGTCTTTCATCATAACAATCCTCGGCTCGCGTAACCGTACTAGGGAGGCGCTTGCAAAACCTCCGATTTGTGCAAGCGGAGGGTTCAGGGTTCGGGTTTCAGGAGGCGTTTCCGGCCTGAACCCTGGCACCCTGAACCCTGTTTCCCGGCGCTTCAAAGGGTTTTGCAAACGCCTCTAAGGATAAACAAGACAATACTTTAACCGCATCCGCCCCAGACGGCAAGCCAAAGCTGTCAACCCACAGCAATTCAATTATGGAGATGGGGCCATCGGTGTCGGTGTCGGTGTCGGTATCGGTATCGATAAAACCAACGGAAATTCGACCCCGATTCCGATACCGACCCCGACCCCGATGACTCAATCGCCTCATAATTAGAATTGCAGGCAAGCCAAAGCTGTCAGTGAGCGACGGTCACGGCGGTCACGGCGCGACCGGAAATCCGCAGCCGGCCGGAGGCGAGGAGCCGCAGGGCTTCGGGGTAGGCCTCGTGCTCGGCGGTCTGGATGCGGGCGTGCAGCGTCGCGGCGGTGTCGCCCGGCTGCACCGGGACGGCGCGCTGGACAATAATCGGGCCGGTATCGGTG
>JBIJDW010000082.1:0-9778 GCA_044343885.1 Kiritimatiellia bacterium | reverse complement strand
CCCATCAGGACGACATCGAGTTCATGGCCATGCACGGCATCCTGGCCTGTTTCGATGCACCGTCCCCGCGCTTCGGCGGCATCACGTGCACGAACGGAGCGGGATCGGCGCGCATCGGCCCCTATGCTGGCGTGTCCAACGACGACCTGTGCCGCCTGCGGCGCGCCGAGCAGCGGACGGCCGCCCAGATCGGACGGTACAGCTTCATCGCACAACTCGACTTCACGTCGGCCGAGGTCAAGGTGGCCGGCAGCCCCGATCTCGTCAACGACCTGACCGCGCTGCTGCGGGCGACGCGGGCACAGGTGGTTTACACGCACAATCCGGCCGACAAACACGACACCCACGTCGCCGTCGCCCTGGCCGTCATCGCCGCCTGCCGCCGCCTCCCCCCGGCGCAACGCCCGGCGCGGGTCTGCGGATGCGAGGTCTGGCGCAACCTCGACTGGCTGCCCGACAACGAGAAGGTCGTGCTGGACGTCAGCGCGCGTCCGAACCTGCAGGCCGCGCTTTACGGCGTTTACGATTCGCAGATCGCTGGCGGCAAGCGCTACGATCTCGCGACCCTGGGCCGCAATCGCGCCAACGCGACGCTGCTCGATTCGCACGCGGCCGACACCTGCGAACTGGCCGCCTTCGCCATGGACCTGACCCCGCTGATCGCGGACGACACGCGCGATCCGATCGAGTACATCACCGCGAGCATCCGCCGTTTCGAGACCGACGTCCGCAACCGGTTGGCCGCCCGCATGAAATAGGAATATCCGAATGCCGCCGCCGCGGACCTGCAGGGCTCCGAGTACTACCGCTGGGTCTTCGCCACCGAACCGGAATGGGCCGAGTTGCGGTAGTCAGTGCCTCAGGACACCAGCCCCCGCGCGACCGCCGCGAGCAAGCCGCCGTTGAGCAGCAGCGTCTTCTGTCGTTCACTGAGGATTGCGGTCACGGTGAACGTCGTCGCGCGGGTCACGTTGCGCACGGTGGCGCGGCCGTCGCCGGCGATGGCGCCGCGAAGGTCGGCGATCTCCAGTGCGTCGCCCGCGGCGATGCCGTCATAGGCGGCCGGATCATCAAACACAAACGGCACGATGCCGAAGTTGATCAGGTTGGCGAGATGAATCCGTTCGACGCTCTTGGCGATCAACGCCTTGACGCCGAGGTACATCGGACACATCGCCGCGTGTTCGCGGCTGGACCCCTGCCCGTAACTTTCGCCCGCCACGATCACGTTGTGCCGGCCCGCGTCACGGTTGGCCGAGGCGTTGGCGTAAAAATCGCGATCCACGTTCTCGAAGACATACCGGGCGTATTGCGGGATGTTGGAGCGGTACTTCAGCCGCGCGCCCGCAGGCATGATGTGATCGGTTGTGACCTTGTCACCCACCTTGATCACCGCCACGCCCTCAAGCCGCGCGGGGAGCGGCACGCCCGCCGGGACCTTGCCGATGTTCGGCCCGCGCACAATCGGCGTCCCCGCAACGCCCGTGCCGGCGGTCTCGCGAAACAGGAAGAGGCTGTCGTCGATCGGAAACCGCTCGGGCGCGGCGACATTCGGCAGGCCGGACAACGCGCGCGGATCGCTGATCTTTCCGGTGAGCGCGGCGGCGACGGCGGTTTCGGGGCTGACCAGATAGACCCCGGCCGACTGCGTGCCGCTGCGCCCCTCGAAATTGCGATTGCTCGTGCGCAGGCTCACCGCGCCGGTTCCCGGCGACATATGGTTGCCGATGCAGAAGCCGCAGGCGTTCTCCAGAATCCGGACACCGGCGCCGACGAGATCCCCCAACAATCCCTCCTGCGCCAGCATCAGCACCACCTGCCGCGAGCCGGGCGCCACGCCGACCTCCACGTCGGGATGGATTTTTCGGCCCCGCAGCATGAGCGCGACCGTCTTCAGGTCGCGGTACGACGAATTGGTGCAGGAACCGATCAGCACTTGATTGACCGTGCGGCCCGCCAATGACGTGATCGTGGCAACATTCCCCGGCGAATGGGGACAGGCGGCCATGGGCTCGACGGCGCCCAGATCGACCGCAACGACCCGGTCGTAGGCGGCGTCGGGATCGGCCTGGAGCTCGACCCAATCACCGGCGCGGTCTTGCGCGGCGAGGAAGGCGCGGGTCACGGCGTCGCTCGGGAAGACCGAGGTCGTCACGCCCAGCTCGGCGCCCATGTTGGTGATGGTCGCCCGCGAGGGGACGTCCAGCGTCGCGACGCCCGGTCCGCCGTACTCGATCATCGCGTCCACGTTCCCCTTGGTGCCGAAGAGCTGGAGCACGTGCAGCGCCACGTCCTTGGCGGAGACTCCGGGGCGGAGCTTGCCGGTGAGGCGCACGAGGATCACACGGGGGCTGGTCAGATTGAACGGCCCGCCGCCCATGGCGACCGCCACGTCGATGCCGCCCGCGCCGATGGCGATCATGCCAAGCCCGCCGCCCGTGGGGGTGTGCGAATCGCTTCCGAGGAGCGTCTTGCCCGGCTTGCCGAACCGCTCGATGTGCAACTGGTGGCAGATGCCGTTGCCCGGCCGCGAGTAGATCACGCCATAGCGCTGCGCCACGCTCTTGAGGTAGGCGTGATCATCGGCGTTCTCAAAACCCACCTGGATCGTGTTGTGATCGACATAGCTCACCGCCAGCTCGGCCTTGGCGCGTTCGAGGCCCATGCTCTCGAATTGCAGGTAGGCCATGGTGCCCGTCGCGTCCTGCGTCAGCGTCTGATCGATGCGGATGGCGATCTCCGCGCCCGGCTTCAGCTCCCCCAGAACCAGATGCGTCCCCAGAATTTTTTCAACGATTGTCTTGCCCATAGCCGTCACGCTCCATTTCCGCTTCAACCCCAAAAGTGAGCGGATAGTTTATCAGGAAATCAGGAAGAAGAGAAAGCCGAAGCTTTTGATAATCGGCAAGCCACAGGGGGGAGCAGCGCGAAGAGAGGCGAAAGGACTCTGAATTCTGACGTGGCAGGTGCGTGACGAGCCTGTGCGTGGCGGATCGGGCCGGACACGGGGCGCGTGATAACGGGCCGTCTGCGGCGTCACCGGGGGCGGCGCAGACGGAGAGTCTGGCGCCCGCCCCCGCTTCCTTGCAGCCGACCCGTTCTGACGCACCCCGGTCCGGGCTCCTGCGGAGCGACCCGATCCGCCACGCGGTGCCACCGGCTACCGCCGGGGGGCTGACATTCAGCCGCTCCATGTGCCTTTCCATTTGGGGCGCTTTTTCTGAACCCTGCTCATGAATCAACGACCGCATCAGAACTGCCATGCGACCCACCGATATGCCCGGTTGACGAAGGGAGAGCGAAAAGCGCATAATGCGGGCACGGTTGAAGCGGGAAACGCTCTTCCTGAACCCTGAACCCGGTGTGCCCTTACGGGCGCCATCGGGGTGAATGTGGCGTCGTGGCGTTTTTGGAACTTCAGGCACTTGGCCAATGTCAATCGCGAACGGCGAGTCATGGCGATCAACGAAAGCTGCGGGTATGTTTACCCGTTGCGGATTGTGTCACCGGAAGAGGTGGTGGACGATGAATGAGTATGGTGAATCAAAAGCACTCAGCGAGGTGCGCGAGTGGAAGGCGGCGTGCGCACGGGATGTCGACGGACTTGAGATTGGTGCGGCGGTTCGCAAGCGATTGAGAGACTCGGCGGAAACGGCCCGAAAACTGGGCTTCTTGCCGGCGGACCGCAAAGCGAATGCCATCGCGCGCGTGGCCGAAACGGGAGAGGCGTACGGTGGTGAACGGCATGAAAGCGTAAAGCCAAACGCTCAAAGCTGACGTTTGAAGGAGAAATTAGATGGCGGCAATGAGTCGATTAATGAGGATGATGGCGGCGGTTTTCGTGTGTCTGCTGACGGGTTGTGTTAGCCCGAGCGATTACATGGTGATTGATCTCTCCGGCGGTCCGGGCGCGAGGAGTTACCCCGTCTCCTATCTCAGCGCCGTTCCTTCCGGCGGATGGACCGACACCTACAAGACCACCAAGCTGGTGATGCGGAAGATTCCCAAGGGGACGTTCACCATGGGCGGGATGTCTACGGATTATCCAGACGCAGGCGATGAGTTCTTGCATCAGGTGACGCTGACCCAGGACTTCTACATCGGGGTCTTCGAAGTGACGCAGCGGCAGTGGGAGCTCGTGATGGGCAACAAGCCCAGTTATTTCAACAACGCCACCTGCTACGCGAGTAGGCCCGTGGAGCAAGTGAGCTACTACGACATTCGAGAGAACCCGACGAACGGCGCGATCACTCCAAACTGGCCACAGTCGTCGCAGGTGCATGCGGACTCCTTCATGGGCAAGCTGCGGGCCAAAACGGGGCTGGCGACCTTCGACCTGCCGACGGAGTCGCAGTGGGAATACGCCTGCCGGGCGGGGACATCGACGGCGTTGAACAGCGGCAAGAACCTGACCGATGCCGATAGCTGCCCGAACATGTCGGAGGTGGGCCGGTACAGGAGCAACGGCGGCGAGAGCGAGGAGTTCACGCAGAACGGGGACACGAGTGTGGCGACGGCGAAAGTCGGCTCGTATCTGCCCAACGCCTGGGGCTTGTACGACATGCACGGCAACGTGTGGGAGCGGTGCCTGGACTGGTACGTAGTCTTTTCTGGGACGGTGGCGAATCCTGTAAGTGCGGCGTCGGGGTCGTACCGCGTGTTACGGGGCGGGAGTTGGTTCAACTTCGCGGACTTCTGCCGTTCGGCGTATCGCAACTACTTCTGGCCGGATTTCCGGTACTACTTCATCGGCTTCCGCGCTGCCAGGACCCTGCCATAGCGCGATAGCGCTACCCTCACCCCGGCCCTCTCCCAGCCGGGAGAGGGGGAGCGAGGCGGCACGCGCGGTAGCGCAGGTGCCGACTCGCATCGGGGGTGTTATTTGCGGAAAGATCTTCTCATTTGACGCTTGACGCAGCAATTCTAATTATGGAGGCTCTTGCAAAACCTCCGCAGCGCGGGTGGAACCGCGCCCTCCCTTTGCTGCAGACTCGCGATTCGACGAGTTTGGAGGGCCGGGTTCCACCCCGGCCGTATTTGGAAGGAGGTTTTGCAAGAGCCTCTATGGAGATGAGACCTTCGGGGTCGGTATCGGTATCGATAAAACCAACGGAAATTCGACCCCGATTCCGATACCGACGCCGACCCCGATGACCCAATCGCCTCATAATTAGAATTGCCTCTTGACGTCGGCCCGATGTTTCTGTATATAGAAACACTCAAACAGGGGGCATTCCCTTGATGAAGGGCACACGACCATGATTTTGGAGACGTTTCCCACCCGCGAGGTGTTCTGCGATGCGGCGCGAAAGGCCACGGTCATTCCGGTTGGCACGCGCATTCTGGCCGACACCGAGACCCCGGTCTCGGTGGTCGCCCGTTTTGCCGAAAGCGCTGATCCGCTGTTTCTGCTGGAATCGGCCGAAGGCGGCGAGCGGTGGGGCCGCTTCAGCTTCGTCGGCATCTCCGCGCGCGCCCATGTCTCGGTTTTTCGAGACGATGTGGTGGTCCGCCAGGGTTTTGCCGAGACTCGCACGCCTCACGCCGGTCAGCCGATGGCGGTGCTCCGCGCGCTGATGAAGGACTACACGCTGGCCGATCTCCCCGGGCTGCCGCGCTTTTGCGGCGGCCTCGTCGGCTATCTGGCCTACGAGATGGCGCATTTCTTCGAGCCACGCATCCCCAACCGCCTCCCGGCCGAGAAGCCCCTCGCCCAGTTCGTGCTGCCCGACGCGCTGCTGGTGTTTGACAACGTCACCCACACCCTCACCGTCCTCGCGCTAGCCTTCACCGCCGACGGCGGCGAGTCCGGGGCGCTCCACGACGCAGCCCGCGCGCGGGTTGACGAGATTCTGGCCATCCTCGCGCGCCCCCTGCCTCCGGCCACCCGCCCGCGCAAGCCCGCTCAGCGGATCGTGCCAGTCGCCACCCGTCCCGAACAGGAGTTTCGCGACAACGTCCTACGCGTCAAGCGCCACATCCTCGACGGCGACGTGATCCAATGCGTCCTCTCGCAAAGCTTCGCCTGCGCCGCGCCCGACGATGTGATGGGCCTCTACCGCGCCCAACGCTTCATCAACCCGTCGCCTTATCTCTTCCTCCTCAAGTTCGGCGGCCTGTCGCTGGTGGGGTCCTCGCCCGAGGTCATGATCCGCCTCGAACACCGCACCGCCACCCTCCGTCCGATCGCCGGCACCCGGCCGCGCGGCGCGACCGAGCAGGAGGACCGCGCCCTTGCCGACGATCTGTTGCAGGATGAGAAGGAGCGCGCCGAGCACCTCATGCTGGTCGACCTCGGCCGCAACGAGCTGGGCCGCGTCGCCCTCCCTGGCACCGTGCAGGTCACCGACCTGATGGTGGTCGAGCGCTATTCGCACGTCATGCACCTGGTCTCGAACATCACCGCCGACCTCGAACCGGGCCACGACGCCTTTGACCTCCTGCCCGCCGCCTTCCCCGCCGGCACCCTTTCGGGCGCGCCAAAGGTTCGCGCCATGGAGCTGATCGCCGAGATCGAGCACGAACCGCGAGGCCCCTACGGCGGAGCGGTCGGCTACATCGCCTTCGGCGGCAACATGGACTTCGCCATCTGCATCCGCACCGCCGTGATCGAGCACGGCCGCCTCACCGTCCGCGCTGGCGCCGGCCTCGTCGCCGACTCCGATCCCGAGCGGGAGCGGCTGGAGACCGTCAACAAGGCCCGTTCGGTCGCCCGCGCCCTCGAACTGATGAGCCAGTGAACCGGGAGACACCCATGATCTTGATGATCGACAACTACGACTCGTTCACGTACAACATCGTGCAATATCTGCGCGAGATGGGCGCCGACCTCCGGGTCGTCCGCAACGACGCCGTCACCCTCGCCGACGTCGCCGCCCTCGCGCCCGAGGCGCTCATCATCTCGCCCGGCCCCGGCCGTCCTGAAGACGCCGGCATCTCGTGCGACCTGATTCGCGCCTGCTCGGGGCGCATCCCGATCCTGGGCGTCTGCCTCGGCCACCAGGCGATCGGACGGGTCTTTGGCGGCACCATCATTCACGCCAAGCGCCTGATGCACGGAAAGGTCTCGGAGGTCACCTCCGACGGCAAGGGCCTTTTCGAGGGACTCGGCACCCGCCCCTTCAAGGCGATGCGCTACCACTCCCTCGCCATAGACCGCGCCACGCTGCCCGCCGACCTCGTCATCACCGCCGAATCCGAAGACGGCGAAATCATGGGCGTGCGCCATCTCACACACGCCACCGAGGGCATCCAGTTCCACCCCGAGTCGATCATGACCCCCGTGGGCAAGCGGATTCTCCGCAACTTCCTCAAGTCCGCCACCCGAAGTGGGACGTAAGGCGCGGGCCAGGCCGATCCGCCTCAAACTTCTTTCTCGCAAAGCTGGATATAAGGTCCGTCCCGAATGGCGTTATTCAGGCCAGTCCCTTGTCGGGCCCTTCAACTTTATTTGGTCAATAAGCAGATGAACCGCGCATTACGCGATCCGTACGATTAGTGGTGCGGGAGGGGCGCTCCGTCAGGGGCGTCCCCATCCCGATGGCGATCCCTTCTTGTTTTCTTTCCGCTCTATCCAGACACTCTTCGACGCCATGCGGCACACGCAAGTTTCGCCATTCAAGCCCCGCCATGGCTGCCGCCTCTGGGAATGTATCCCAACTGAGAACGGCTTGATGAAATGCCTTTAGCTGATCTTGCTTGCCGGTCTGGAGGAGACGTCGATGGGCTTCTTCGGGAATGAAACTGATCGGGAGATAGTGGGCGTCACCACAGATTCCCCAAGATCTTAGGAAGAACCGCTTATAGCTTGACACAGGCACCCAGGAATGTGTGTGTACGCCGTAGTTCTGTTCTACCCAATGCGAAAACGTTGACGGCAGAACATCGTTACGTCTTTCTATCCCCCACCGAACTTCGCGGTACCGATCTGACCGACACACAACACACTTGGATGTCTCCTCTTGGAATGTGACGACAAACCTTCGCCTCAGTTCAATCGCAGTCGCAGCGGCCAACAAAAAGCTCACAGCGAGTGCAATGCCGACGCGATCTCGACTACGTTTCAAGTTCATGGGTGACGTCTCAAAGTATTAGCCTTCCAACATACGCACCACTCTCGGATCAGTATCCAGCAACAGCGTCCGGTGAGAGTGAAGCACTTTCCATCAGTCTGTTCAAGGACATTCGTGCGGCCACACAGTGGCCGCACGGGGGAGGGTAAAAGGGAGGTGGAGAGAGAAAAAAGCTCAGGCGCAAGACACAAAAAAGCCTCGTAACTGTCTTATGATCAACATGTTACGAGGCTTGAGAGTGGTGCTCGGGGGGGGACTTGAACCCCCACGGGTTTCCCCATATGCCCCTCAAACATACGTGTCTGCCATTCCACCACCCGAGCGGTGCGATGCGAAACGCGCATACCTTACACCAGCGCAGGGGCGGCGCGCAAGCAAAACCGGTCAGGTATTTTTGGTCGACGGGGATTCGAGCGCATAGAGCAGCGGCCGTTTCGTGTCGAACGCCGCCAGATCCTCCCGGATGCGGACGAGGCTGTCGGAGAGGGGACGTCCCGACTGAATCTGCTCACGGATCCACGGGCCTCCGGCAAGAGTGTCAAAGAAGGGACTCCATTCCAGTTCCGGATGACGCCGCCAGATGGCGCCGATGAGCGCCAGGACCGTGGTCAGCGGACGAGCCGCCTGCGAATCGGTCACCCGCATCGCGATGCCCGGACAGACGGCGTCGCGATAACGGGGATTGGCGGCCTTGCCGGGAATTGCCCGAGGCGTGTACCGGACCGCCGTCAGCGCCACGCCCGTTCGCTCGGGTGCGAGTATTTCCGCAAGGATCGGCTCCGGCGTCAGCCACGGCGCGCCGCACACGAGAAACGGCGTTTCCGTTCCCCGTCCCTCGTTCAGGTTCAGCCCTTCAAACAGGCAGGCGCCGACGTACATCAGCGCGTTCTCGACGCTCGGGAGATTCGGCGAAGGCGCGACCCACGGCAATCCACAATCGGCGAACATCTGATCGCGCCGCCAGTTTTCGACGGTCAGAACATCGACTCGCAGGTTGGTGTCGGAAAAAAACAGGGTCTGAAAAAACCGGGCCAGCTCGCCCAGCGTCAGACCATGGCGGATCGGAATCGGCGCGCAGCACACCAGCGAGCCGAAGACGGTGGCGACGGCTCCCTCGCGGATCACGCCGCCCAGCGGGTTCGGTCGATCGAGGATCAGCATAGGAACGCCATGCGCCGCGCAGGCCGCCATGCAGGCCTTCATCGTGGCCATGTAGGTGTAATAGCGTGCCCCGACGTCGGGGAGATCGACCACAAACAGGTCGATGGCCGCAAGCTCCGCAGCCGAGGGTTGCGCCCGGTCGCCGTACAGGCTGACCACCGGCACCGGCCCGACGGTCAGCGATCCGACGTGTTCCCCGGCTTCGGCATCCACGGCAAACCCATGCTCCGGGCTGTAGATGCGGCTCAGGCTGAAGCCCGACATCCGCGCGAGCGCCTCCACGATCGGCCGGCCCGTCCCGTCGACGGCCGCCCGATTGCACAGCACCGCCAGCCGCTTGCCCCGGAACGCCTCGCCGTCCTCGCGCAAGACCCGGTCGAGACCGGTGCGGACGGTTCGCGGTGCGGATGCTTCCATACCTTTCACCTCCAAACGTTTTCTGTGAGAGCGTTCCAATTCTGAATACTGGCTTCTGAAACCTGCGCTTGCAGAACCGACGAAGGAGGTTTGGCAAGCGCCTCACTTGATTGCCGCAGTGTAATATG
>JBIJDW010000402.1:0-3008 GCA_044343885.1 Kiritimatiellia bacterium | reverse complement strand
AAAAACGTATAGTATTGAAAGATTCATCAACACGAGAAAAAGGTATGGCCCCAGAAAATTTTTCACCGGCTTCTGACGATCAAAATGCCTCTGCCGCACCCGTCTCAACGGGCGGCGATTACACGGCGGCAAACATCACCGTTCTCGAAGGCATGGAGGCGGTTCGCAAACGGCCAGCCATGTACATCGGCGACACGGGCCAGCGCGGCTACCACCATCTGGTATACGAGGTGGTGGATAATTCGATCGATGAGGCCCTCGCCGGCCATTGCACGCATATCGAGGTTTCGATCAATCCCGATGGATCGCTCAGCGTCACGGATGACGGACGCGGCATCCCGGTGGACATGCACCCCACCGAGGGGCGCCCCGCCCTGGAAGTCGTCCTGACCAAGCTGCACGCGGGCGGCAAGTTTGACAGCACGAATTACAAGGTCTCGGGCGGCTTGCATGGCGTCGGCGTGTCCTGCGTCAACGCGCTCTCCGAGTGGCTCGTGGTCGAGGTGCGCCGCAACGGCAAGATTCACCGCCAGCGCTTCGAGCGGGGCATCCCCGTCTCGCCGCTGGAAATCATCGGCGACACGCATGGTCGGGGAACTCAGGTGACGTTCTTCCCCGATCACACCATCTTTACCTACCGCGGCTTCCAATGGGATATCCTCGCCAACCGCCTGCGCGAACTGGCCTTTCTCAACCGCGGGGTCCGGATCACGTTCACCGACATCGACACCGGGCGAGTGGAGACGTTTCTGTTCGAGGGCGGCATCGTCGAGTTTGTCGCCTATCTCAACAAGAACAAGTCGGCCGTGCATCCGAATGTCATCTATATTGAAGGCACCCGCGAGTCGGTCGTCTGCGAAATCGCAATGCAGTACACCGATGCCTATAACGAGAACGAGCACTGTTACTGCAACAACATCAACACCGTCGAGGGGGGCACCCATCTCAGCGGGTTCCGCTCGGCGCTGACCCGCACGGTGAACAAGTATGCGGCGGACAAGAATCTCAGCAAGGCCAATGATGAGGCGATGAGCGGCGACGACATCCGCGAGGGGCTTACGGTGATCCTCAGCGTCAAGGTCCCCCAGCCGCAGTTCGAGGGGCAGACCAAGACCAAGCTCGGCAACGGTGAGGTCGAGGGGATCGTGGCGCAGATCGTCAACGACCAGCTCGGCGCTTTTCTGGAGGAGAACCCGTCGGTCGCCCGCAGGATCATCGAAAAGGCGGTCCTGGCCGCCCGCGCGCGTGCCGCCGCCCGCAAGGCGCGCGACCTCACCCGTCGCAAGGGTGCGCTCGACAGCGCCGCCCTCCCCGGAAAGCTCGCCGATTGTTCCGAGCGCGATCCCGCCAAATGCGAGCTGTACATCGTCGAAGGCGACTCGGCCGGCGGCTCGGCCAAGCAAGGCCGCAACCGCGAAACGCAGGCGATTCTTCCCCTCCGCGGCAAGGTGCTGAACGTCGAGAAGGCGCGCATTGACAAGATCCTCAACAACACCGAAATCCGCACCCTCATCACCGCCATCGGCGCAGGCATCGGCACGGATGATTTCGATCTCGCCAAGGTTCGCTATCACAAGATCATCATCATGACCGACGCGGACGTCGACGGCGCCCATATCCGCACGCTGCTCCTGACGTTCTTCTATCGTCAGATGCCGCAACTGATCGAACGCGGCCACATCTATCTCGCCCAGCCGCCGCTGTACAAGGTCACCCGCAAGCAGCGCGAGGAGTACGTCGACAGCGACGACCAGTTGACCCTCAAGCTCCTCTATCTGGGTTGTGACGACGTGGCCGTGGAACGCGACGGTGCGCGCATCGAGACCGACGCCCAGCGCGCCCTGCTGAAGCTGCTGGTCGAAACCGGCGCCACGGTCAACGGCCTGCGCCGCCGCGGCGTGCCGGTGGAAGACGTGATCGCCGCCCGCAAGCGTGACACCGGCGACTACCCCCGCTACATGGCCGCGATCAAATCCGGCGACGGGGCCGAAATCCGCTTCGCGTTCACCGATGCCGACCTGGGCGAGCTGCGCCAGCATGCCGAACGTGTGCTCGGTCAGCCCGTCGATCTCGCCGAAACCCAGGTGCAGGGCTACAATCCCGCCGCCTCCCGGCCGTTCTGCTGGCTGGAGCTCTTCCGCGCCGGCGCGCTGCGCGCCAACATGGAACAGTTGCGCGTCATGGGGTTCACACCCGAAAACTACCTCGGCGGCGCCGCCCCCTTCGCTCACATCATCGACGGCGACCAGCGGGTCCCGCTCACCGCCCTTCCGGATCTGCTTGACGAGGTGCGCGAACGCGGCCGCAAGGGATTGAGCATACAACGGTACAAGGGCTTGGGTGAAATGAATCCCGACCAGCTCTACGACACCACCATGGACCCGGCCAAGCGGCGGCTGCTCAAGGTGGTTCTGGAGGATGTCGTCAAGGCCGACGAGATCTTTACGCTGCTGATGGGCGACGAGGTCGAACCGAGACGCCGATTCATCGAAGAAAACGCACTCAATGTCCGCAACCTTGACATTTAAGGGACGCCATGCCTGAAGATTTAGTTGTTGAGAACCCCCTGGGCGTGAGCCCGATTGCCATTGAAGACGAGATGAGCTCGTCGTACATCGACTACTCGATGAGCGTCATCATCGGGCGCGCGCTGCCCGACGCCCGCGACGGCCTGAAGCCGGTGCACCGCCGCGTGCTGTTCGCCATGCAGGAGCTGGGCAACACCCACAACAAGCCCTACAAGAAATCGGCCCGCGTGGTCGGTGACGTGATCGGCAAATACCATCCCCACGGCGATCAGGCGGTGTACGACACCATCGTGCGGCTCGCGCAGGAATTCTCCCTGCGTTATCCGCTGGTGGATGGTCAGGGCAACTTCGGCTCGATCGACGGCGACCCCCCGGCCGCCATGCGTTACACCGAAGTCCGCATGGATGCGCTGGCCGAGGAGATGCTCGAGGATCTGGACAAGAACACCGTCGCCTTCGGCCCGAACTATGACGAGACGC
>JBIJDW010000401.1:0-3015 GCA_044343885.1 Kiritimatiellia bacterium | reverse complement strand
GGCTGCGGCGCCCACCAGCGCATGAAGGTCGCCAAGTGGCTGCTGGGCGAAATATCCAGCCCCGTCTTCCGCCGCCCGGTACGGCCGTTGCCGGAGGCGGAGGTGCAGCGGTTGCGCGACGGGCTGCATGCGCTGGGACTGAGAACAAATGGCTGATGGCTGATGGCTGATGGCTGATGGGGAATGGCTGATCGGAGGTGCGAATGGGCGGCGAGATCAGAGACGTAGAAGACATGCCGGTGTACCAGTGCCTATATGCACTGGCGCTTCGCGTGGAGAAAGGAACAAGGGATTTTTCCGCTGACTTCCGCTGGTTGCGCAATCAGGTGTTGAGATCGTCGGAGTCGGTGTGCGCGAATCTCACGGAAGGGTTTTACGCGCAGTACAGTACGGAGTATGTGCAGTCCCTCTATCGAAGCCGACGGGAAGCGCGCGAAACGAGAACCCATCTTGCCTATGCCCGCGACACCGGCGTTCTGCTTGCTGAAGTTGCCGACAGTATCGCCACCGACTACCTGGATGGCCTGAAACAGCTTGCCAACCTGATCACCAGCATCGAGCGCAAGATACAGGAGCGAGGAAAAGGCAAACCCCAGCCCCGACTCGCGAAGGAATCAGCGAACATCAACTACATGAAGGAGAACGAACAAGATGCAGACAACGAACAAGCCTAGCCATCAACCATCAGCCATTAGCCATCAACCATCAGCCATTAGCCATTCCCCATCCGCCATTAGCCATCCTCCATTAGCCATTCCCCATTCTCCCCTTCGCCTCGCCCTCATCGGCGCCGGAACACGTGCGCGCGACGTCTATCAGCCTGTCTGGGAATCGCTCAAGCCCTGGTGCGTGCCGGTGGCGGTTTGCGATCCGGTGGCCGAGAACGGCCGAAAGCTGGCCGAGGCCCTTGGCGTGCCGTACTACGCGGATATCCGCAAGCTGGTGAAAGACCGGCCGATGGAGGCTGCGCTGGTGGTGACCCCGGTGCCGTCACACCACTCGATCTCGGTCTTCCTCTCCAGTAACGGCATCCCGAATCATACGGAAACCACCTGGGCCAGCATGGTCTGCCAGGCGAAGGAGATGATCTCCGTCGCCCGGAAGAACAACGTCATCGTCCGCGTGGCGGAGAACTTCTTCCGCATGCCGGTCGACCGCTTCGCGCAGACCGTGCGCGACTCGGGGTACCTCGGCCGGATCGGGCGCGTGGTCAGCTACGCCGACCACACCGGCTACCACAACAACTCGCGCTGGATCGCCTTCGCCAAGTGCCACCCCGAGTGGGTGCAGTGCGTCAATCACGACATGGCACACCCGGCCTTCTACTCCCAGCCGCAACGCCGGCACGAGACGGAGACGCTCACGTCCCGCTTCTTCCATTTTTCGAACGATCTGCTGGTGCTGGATGTCGGCAGCGGACATGTCAAAGGGCACCTCGGGCGTCATCCGCGCCGCGGCTACACCGAATTCCAGGGCGAACGCGGCACGCTGGTGAGCCGAGTGCCCGGTCCGCACTGGGGTGATTTGCCGGACAATCTCTCAACCGAGTTGCGCCTGGTCTCCGATGCCAAACTGGCCCCGGCCCAGGAAGCCGCCGGCAACCTGTGGGGCGGAGGTATGGCGGACGTCGTGACGCCGGTGGTCTATGACGAAAACGGTCATGTCTGGGCCGGCATGCACGCCGCGACGCCGACCGGTCGTATCGAGTATGTCAACCCGCTAGCGTCCTATGTGAAGGTTGCCGGCGATAGCCCCTGGTGGAAGCATGGCTGGTATCTTGGGGCCGTGATGGACCATCTGGTTGATTTCGCGCTTGCCGCGAAAGGGCTGCGTGACAGCGAATTCACCGCCGAGGACGCGCTGATGAGCGAGATGATGGAGATCGGCGCGCGCGAGAGCAACCTGCAGGAGGGGCGCCGCATCAAGCTGCCGATCGCGGGCGACCTGGAGAGCGACGCCATCGAACGGGAGAAGCAGCGGCAACAGTTCGGCTGCGATCCGCTCGATGTCGAGGCGATGTTGGCGGTGAGCTTTCCGAAGCCGTAGGGGAATGGCGGAGAAACAACAATGACATCCAGAGATCGAGTCCTTTCCGTCCTCGCCGGCGACAAGCCGGACCGGGTGCCGTTTATCATCTGGGACAACAAACTGCCGTCGCCTGAGATCGAGCGGCGGCTGCTTGAGTTGGGCGCGTGTGTCATCGTCAAGAGCACGGTCTGGCACTCGCATCTCGACGGGATCGAAGTTCGCCGGGAATCGATGCCGCTGACGACCGATGGCCATGCGCGTACCCGAATGGTCTACCGGACCCCCGCGGGCGAGGTCAGCGAGATTTATGTCAGCATGCCCGGCACCGCCTGGTGCGAGAAGCATCTGTTCGAGACCGCTGCGGACTACGATGCGCTTGAAGTGCTGCTGCAGGCGCGCCGCTACACACCGGCGTTCGATGTCTTCCGCGCGGCCGACACCCGCTATCCCGGCGCCTGCCTGGCCCGGCCGTGCACGGTCCATTCCCCCATGCATGAAGTCATCTACGAACTTATGGGCATCGAGAACTTCTGCCTCGAATTGGCAGACAACCGCGAGCGCGTCCTGCGCCTGGTCGGGTTGATGACGGCCGACGTGGACCGGCGGGTGCAGATGATGGCCGAGAGCCCTGCGCAGATCTGCGTCATTGACGGCAACACCGAGATCAGCATCGTCGGCCTGCCCCTCTATCGCGAGTTTTACCTGCCGCACATTGAACGTGCCAGCCGGACCCTGCACGCCGCGGGCAAGTACGCCGGCGCGCATCTGGACGGCAACAACCGCCTTATCGTCAAGGACGTCGCCGGCACGGCGCTGGACTTCATCGAGTCCTTTACCCCGCCGCCTGACTGCGACCTGCCGCTGGGAGACGCCCGCCGCACCTGGCCGGGGAAGACGATCATGGTCCACCTGCCATCATCGCTTCACCTTCAGGGGCCTGCGGCCATCCGGACGCACGCGCGCTGCTTGCTCGAAGAGGGCGCTGGT
>JBIJDW010000400.1:0-3024 GCA_044343885.1 Kiritimatiellia bacterium | reverse complement strand
ACTCCTGAAGAAGATCCCGGAGAAATCGGCTTCTTACATGCAGGCCCAACAGGGGTTGGCCGAAATTTACCGCGACCAGCAGGATGGCGTGAACGCCGAAAAGCATTACCTGGTGTCGGTCAAGGATCCCCGCTTTGCGGCCGCCGCCCTGTTCGGTCTAGGTGTGGTCACGAAAGAGCGAGCCGAGGCCATTGTCGTCTACGAGCTGATTGAAGATGAGAAGACGTTGCCGGATAAGAAGCGCCGACAGGCACTCCTGATCAAATCCGGCGAATACTTCCAAGAATTGATAAACAAGTATCCGCTCACCGACGTAGCCAAGAAGGCCAAAGCCCTGATCGACGCATTGCGCAGTAAGGGAGTCATCGTGGCGACCGATAGTTCCATCGAAGCACAGCTTGCCGCATGGGAAAAGATCGCCAAGGAGAAGCCCGGTTCCAGCGAGGCGGCTCAGGCGCTGCTCGCGCTGGCCCAGCACGCGAGCCGGCCCACGTACGATCCTCAGACCAAAGCGTTGACCCAGGCGCCGGATTGGGCCGCCTGTGCCAAGGCCTGCCTGCCCCTCGTGCAAAGCCAGAAGGCCTTTACCGACGTCACTCCCGAGCGCTGGAACGAAATGCGCCAGCGCGCCCTGTATCTGCTCGCGCGCGCTGAACTCGGCAGCCTCCCGGCCGGTGCCAGCACGAAGCGCCTGAACGGAAACGTGGAACCGGTCCGTATGGTTGAAGGCGGCAGCGTGGAACGGGCGATCACGTACCTCACCGAGGCCACGCGACTGATCACCGATCCGAAGACCGACAGCGCGCGGGACATCGAGTATGCGATGATCGAAGCCATGCTCAAGTCCAACGTTCAAGCCGTGCGCGATGCCGGTGAGAAACGCTATGCCGCCAGCGAAACCCAGTACGGCAACGATCCCGTTTATCAGCAACTGGCCATCATCACCGCCGATTGGCAGGACGACCACGGATTTCACGATACAGCGGGACGCACCTACCGGGCTGTCGCACACAAGTCCAACATGGATCGCAATCAAGTGATGCAGCTCTTGCACCTGGCCGGCCTGAGCTACGGGCGAGGGGGACGGAAATTGATCGAGCGTCGCGACAAGAGTACCAGCATCGCGTTCATGATTCAGCCGCGTTCCATTATTCGCACGGCGGGGGATCTGCCCGTGCTGGACACCTATCCGGCCTTTCAGGTGAAAAAACGCATTCTTTGGGAGAATGAAGGACCGAGCGTGTCTGCGGCGGACGCCATCGCCCGCGTGTCGCGGGAGTTTGAAGTCCCTTTCGTTTGGGTGTCGAACCCGGCTCCCGGATCGGTTGAAACGTCGCTCAAGCAGAAGATGATCACGCGGGAAACGCTTCGGACGTGGTGCGTCACGGCCTCCCTCGCCACGACCCTGTCCAACATCGTGGATATGAAGGAATACGACGTGAATTTTGACCTCGGCTTTTCAGGTGGCACACCGACGTGGATGCCGAAGGTCGACGAAGGAGGGAGGGAGAGTGACGTCCGAGTCTTGGAGATTTTCTCGCGTCAGCGCGAACGATTCCCGGCGCTCGCCCTGCCGTATGGATCGTTTGCGTCCGTGCACCGCGGGCCGACCATGCTGTTCGGCATTCTCAAACGGGTGGAGGAAGTGACGGGCGGCAGGGTGCTGTGGAGTCCCGGCTTGCAGAAGGACGAGGCGTTGTCACATGAATTCAAGAGTTTTCTCAACACGCCTGGGGACAAGATCATTACCTGCCGGATGGCTCTGGACATGGCCGTCGAAGCCGTGGGCTTGCGCTATCAGGTGGTGGCGCGGGACTACAGTCGTGAACTGTTGATGGAGTCGATCGATTGCTTTGACGAACTGCGCAAGCTCGGCGCCGACTCGGTGTACGCCGAAGACGCCATGTTCAACATTGCCGTCAACTTGTATATTCTCAAGGACTACGAGAAGATGAGGCTCCTGCTGCGCGAGTATCTCAAAACGTACGACAACCCCTCATTCGCCCATTACTACGACGCCTGTTTCTGGCTGGGGCGCTTGTTTGAAATCGATCGTAAGTATCGCGAAGCGGTCAAATACTACGCGATGGCCTCCGAGGAAAAGGTGGTCCTCTTCAAGCCGGAAGGCAATCCCCCGATTCCCACGCTGGACGAGGTGAAGTCGCGCCTGAGTTACGACACCCTCTTCACCCTGTCCCGCAAGGCCAGCGGCAAATTCACGGACGCCACACTGGAAGGCGATTTCTTGCGTTTCATCCGATTCAACGCCAACATCGAGCTCGGACTGGACCCCAGTGTCCAAGGGACCTCGCCGATTAACCAGGATTCCTTCTCCGGCGTGCCGTGCATTGATCTGATTCACCAGGTGATGGTGAATCAGGCTCTGGATCTGCGCACCGATAACGGCGACAAGGCCGTGGCCGAAAAGGCTTATTATCGGATGGCGCTGGTTTATAAGGAAGACAACCTGATGCGTGAAGCTGTCGAAAACGTCCAAACGCTTTTGACCCGCTTCCCGAAGTCCGCGCGCTTGCTCGACGCGCTCAAACTCAAGCTGGACATTCAAAAGGGATTGCGGGATTACGGCGCCGTGCTGGAAACGCTGCAGGAGATCAAGACCCGCGCGGGGGACCAGGTGGAACCGTTCCGACTGGACTACGAGATGGGCCGTGTGCACTTCGATCTGTGCAACTATACGAACTCCGAAACGAGCTTTACGAGTGCTATGGCCGGCACGCAGGATCCCGAAGAAAAGGTCAAAATCCGGGAAGCACTGGCGCAGACGTACCTGCAGATGGACCACCGCGAACGGGATGCCCTGGCCCTCTTTCGGGACAATCTCCAGAGCGAAACCGCACCGAATCGACGGTCCATTTATGTCATGTCGGCGTACTGGATCGAGTTCGCGCTGAGCAAGCCGCCGCGCCTCCGCAAGCCGCTTCCTCCGGACGAGGCCGCTTTTCTGGCTGGGTATGAGAAGTCCACGGCGGCGGAGCGCGCCGAGATGAACCTCAACGATCTGGC
>JBIJDW010000081.1:0-9880 GCA_044343885.1 Kiritimatiellia bacterium | reverse complement strand
AAGACGCGGAGCTTCTTGATCATGTCATCGCCAAAGACCGGCATGCCAATGGACTCGCCGTCCTTGAAATTCACGAGAAACGGAACGCCTCCGTTCTCGATCAACGTCACCTGCCGGGGGGCACCATCGCGGGTCCGCTCATGGGAAATTCCCTTCATGGCATAGCCAACCACGAAATTGAGCGCTTGCGGCGTATAGATGATCTCCGAGAGCTGATTCTCGCCCATCCGGAACAGCGCCGACTTCACGGAGCTTCCGGGGCGCAGCGCGCCCGCATTGATCTTGGCCAAGACGCAGCCCGTCTCCACACTACTCGGTGCACCGTCGCAGGAACACTCGGGCTGATCGCCGAGATTGACGGTGATGAGTTGGTTGGCTACATAAACACTCACATCCCCCCAACTGCCGGGTGGCAAGGCGCCCCATGCCAGCACGCCAACCACCGCCACCTGAACGCCGAATCTGATTCCTGTACGCATCTGAAACCTCTCTGTTCGTTTTCAACACATTCAAATCATCTCGGTTTATCGATCAATCGTTTGATCGCGGCTTGGGCCGCCGTGCGGAGTCGAATATCCGAATTGGATTCCAACGTGCGCAGCGCCGCCAGATCCGACTGATCGCCGAGAAAGCCGACGCACGCCAAGGCGGAGACGCGGATCAAGACCGAGCCGTTGGACATCTGTTGCCGGGCGTCGGGGAGAACGGACTGCTCGCCCAGTTTTGCGCAAATCTGAAAGGCGGTGATTTTGGAAGGCTCCCCGTAATCGGGCGAGCGGACGAGGGTCAGGGCCAGAGCGGCAATCCGGGCTTTTTCGAAGCCGGGCTGGCCGGACTGGTTTGCGAGTGCAATCAGGGCGGTCCCGGGAATGGGACCCTGCTTCTCGGATGCGGCGGCCCAGAGCGTCTGGCGTGCCTGTTCCTGCATCGCCAGCGGCGTGGTGTCGGCATAGACGGAGCCGAGATGCTGGATGCAGTAATCGCGCCACACCGCGTCATGGGCGGGATCATTGAACATCGCCATCAGGCGCGCGGGGAGGTCGGCGGGGATGACCTTCTGCATCTTGAGGGCGTTCACCACGTCATTCTTCAGGGCGTTGCGTTCCGCGGGGGTCGCCGGATCTTCGCCGGATTTGCGGTTGAGCAAGCCGTACAAAGCGTGAACCTCGTTGGACGAAAGCGCCTTGGACAAGGCGCGCACCGCTTGGAGCCGCGCCGCATGGGAAGGCGCCGTTTCCGAACCGGTCCCCTGCCCCAGCACCACGGCCAGGAGCGCGCCGGACGCGGCGGGCGCGCCGGGCGCGGCGGGCGCCGGAACATCGGCAGCCAGGGCAGCCAGCGAAGCCTGTCCGATGGCGAGGGTCATCAGCACCGACAAACCCGTTCGCCGGACACGCATCGCACGCAGGGCACGCATTGCACGCATCGTAGTGCTCATCGGGTGCCTCCGATGTACACGGCGTCCTGATAGATCTGCGTCGTATGGCAGACCGATGTGAATGACGCGGCGGATTGAAGCAGCCGGTAGGAGCAGACGCCGACGGCATCGAAGTCGGCCGCCGTCAGGGTCTTGTCGAGCGTGCCATCCAAGAAGGTGACGCCGCCGACGAAGACATGGAGTTGAACCCGAAGATCGGCAGGCACCGAGCCGAGCTGCAGGCGCACCTCGACCATCCGGCTTCCATCGGAAAAGGTTTGCACGACCCGGTAATAGCTGCCGTGATCGCCGTAGACCGCGCTGATCGTCGCGCTGTCCAGGATGGGTCCGTCCTCACCGAGGCGGGCGACCATGTACAGCGGCTTATCGGTGGGGTTCATCAAGGAAAAGCGCATGCCGCCATTCGCGAGGATGGTCGCCGTGACATCGAGTGGACTGTCGGCGACGATCACGGCGTCGGTGGTCAGGCCGGGGCACTCCCAGGTGCGGGGCTGGCCGGTGACGCAGGCCGCTTCCCGTCCGTTGAAGACGCCGGAGACCACGCGGACCGACAAAGTTCCGTTGGTGGTTCCGTTGGTGATCCCGTTGGTGGTTCCGTTCGCATTGCTGTAAACACCCGACACCGTAAACAGCCCGGCCTGATCGAAGGCATACGGGACGGGGCTGCCCACGGTTGCGATCAGGTTCGTGACGGAATTGGTGGCGGCATCCCAGAGGGTCAGCGTGACCGTGCCGTTGGTGGCGTCAACCGGCCAAGCCGCGAGGCGGAGCGAACTGCCAGCGCGGATGGCGAGGCCGTTGCTGAACGCGTGGTCGATCAGGTTGAGGGATTCCCAGTCCACGGTGTTGGTGATCATGACGCCGGTGGCCCAGTCCGCGATCACGAGCGCCGTGTCATTCGACGGGGAGAGGTGGACATTGGCATACCAGTCGTTGGCCACGCCATGCTCCACGGCCACCACCTGCTGGGTCTGACCTGCGGGCGCGAAAGACGCCGCAATGGCCAGCAGTTCCTGATAAAAACTGGTTCCCTCCAGGAAGATCGGCGAGACCAGACTGTTCGTGGCGGGGGTTATGGCGTCGAACAGCTCGAACCTGCGGTGATCGAGCCAATCGGGAATGCCGTTGGTATTGACATCCAGCCCGCCGTATGACTGCAAGGCGATGGAATTGATTTGCAGGAAGGTGTTAGGCTCCTGGTTATGCCACTTGACGAATCTCGGGGACAGGACATCTATGCCTATTATGAGGCGAATGAGTCATCGGGGTCGGTAATTGGAATCGGGGGCGACAGTCCGTTGGTTTTATCGACCCCGAATCCGATACCGACCCCGACGCCGATGGTCCCATCTCCAAAAATAGAATTGCTGAGCGCCTCATGTCTATGATTGACGCGCCGCGCGCGAGCCTTTATTATGTACCTCATTCGTTTTCAGCGTGAGCGGAGGTCATAGGCATGATCTCTGGCGCGAGAGGAGTTTGAATCCACGTGTTAGCACTTGATGTTTTGCGCCACAGCACGGCGCATGTGATGGCGGCGGCGGTCGGCAGGCTGTTCGGCCCGGTGTTGTTCGACATCGGCCCGGCGACGGACGACGGCTTTTATTATGACTTTGATCTGGCGCACCGGCTGTCGCCCGACGACTTCCCGGTGATCGAGGCGGAAATGGTGAAGCTGGTTCGCGAGAACCTCCCCTTCGAACGCCTGGAGGTCACCCGTGGCGAAGCGGCGGCCCTGCTGGCCGGTCAGACCTTCAAGCTCGAGCGCCTGGCCGACATCCCGGCGGGCGAGACGATTTCGCTCTACCGGTGTGGCGGGTTTCTGGATCTCTGCCGCGGTCCGCATGCGGCCCGCACGGGCGAACTGGGCGCCTTCAAGATCCTCTCGGTCGCAGGCTCCTATTATCGCGGCAAAGAAACCAACCCGATGTTGCAGCGGCTCTACGGCATGACCGCCGCGACGCAGGCCGATCTGGACGCCGAACTCACCCGCATCGAGGAGGCCAAGAAGCGCGACCATCGCCGCCTCGGACGCGAGCTGGATCTGTACAGCATCAGCGAAGACGTCGGCCCCGGGCTGGCCCACTGGCATCCCAAGGGGGGACGCATCCGCGTGGCAATCGAGGACTTCTGGCGTCGTGAGCATTTCCGCGCCGGTTACGAGATGGTCTTCACTCCTCATGTCGGGCGCGCCAAACTGTGGGAAACATCGGGGCATCTCGGTTTTTACCGTGACAGCATGTTCCCCAGCATGTCGATTACCGAAGATGAGGGTAGCCAGGACGAGTCGGTCGAGCCGTACTTCGTCCGGCCGATGAACTGCCCGTTCCACATTCAGATCTACAAGACCCGCCGCTACTCCTACCGCGACCTGCCCTTGCGCTGGGCCGAGCTCGGCACCGTCTATCGCTTCGAAAAGGAGGGTGTCCGCCACGGCCTGTTGCGCGTGCGCGGCTTCACTCAAGACGATGCACACATCTTCTGCACGCCGGATCAGATCGAGGGCGAGGTGCGTCGCACCGTCGTGTTCGCCCTGAGCATTCTGCGCAAGTTCGGATTCACCGACGTCACCGCCTTCCTCTCCACGCGCCCCGAGAAGTCAGTCGGCCTCCCTGAACGGTGGGAGCAGGCCACCCGTTCGCTGGAAAACGCCCTTCAGGCTGAAAATCTGGCCTATACGGTGGATGAAGGCGGCGGCGCGTTTTACGGACCGAAGATCGATCTGAAGATTCGCGACGCCCTCGGACGGCCCTGGCAGCTTGGCACTGTACAATTCGACTTCAACCTACCCGAACGGTTCGACCTCACCTACACCGGCGAGGACGGCAAGGAGCACCAGCCCTATATGGTGCACCGGGCGCTGCTGGGAAGTCTGGAGCGCTTCTTCGGAATCCTGATCGAGCACTACGCGGGCGCCTTCCCGCTCTGGCTGGCTCCGGAGCAGGTCCGGGTGCTGCCCATCACCGATAAACAGTTGGATTTCGCGAACGAAGTGGCCGCCCGTCTGCGTGCCGCCGACATTCGCGTGACGGTGGATGCGAACTCCGAGAAGATCGGAGCCAAGATCCGCCGCGCCCAGATGGACAAGGTGCCCATCATGGCGGTTGTTGGCGGCCGTGAGGCCGAGGCGGGCGCCGTCGCGGTGCGCCGCCGCGAGAGCGGTGACCAGGGCGTGATGCCTGTGGCCGCGTTCATCGAATTGATCCGCAGCGAACTCAACGCCTAAACACACGCGGGAAAACCCCGCATAACAGCAGGAGGTCCGTTATCGCCTCGTTTATCAGAACCAACTTCAAAATCCGCGTGCCCAATGTGCGCCTCGTCGGACCCAATGGCGAGATGCTGGGCGTCGTTCAGACGCGCGAAGCGCAGCGGCAGGCAGACCAGCAGGGCATGGATCTTGTTGAGATCTCCCCCAACGCCGAACCGCCCGTGTGCAAGATCATGGATTTCGGCAAGTTCCGCTACGAAGAGAGCATCCGGCAGAAGCAGGGACGCAAGAACGCCACCCGTGTGCAGATCAAGGAAGTAAAATTTCACTCCGGCGTGGAGGACAACGATCTTCAGACCAAGCTGCGGCACATTCGCGAGTTTCTGGGAGAAGGGCACAAGGTCAAGGTCACCCTGCAGTACCGCGGTCGTGAGAACGCGCACAAGGAACTCGGCGTGCTGGTCGTGCAGCGGGTGATCAAGGCGGTTGATGATATCGCCATGCTGGAGCAACAGCCGCGCTTGCTGGGCCGCGTCCTGGGTTGCGTACTGGTGCCGCGTCCGGCAAAGCCCACATCGGGAAAATCCGCACAACCGTCCGCGCCCAAGCCACCTCGGCCCGCGCCAACCACGCCCGCCGCGACCGCCGCCCCGGCGGCCGCCCCGGTGCCGGCACCCGAACCGAAGGCTGTCGTGGCCGCAGCAGGCATCCCTGCGCCCGTCTCATCCACACCGAGCGAAACGCCGCAGATGTGATGCGGCTGTATCAACCCATCTGACGGCGGGGACGGGATATTTTCCTAAAACGTCCCCTACTCGCTTGTCTCCATCAAACAGGAGTATTGGCAATGGCTGTAAAAAAAGTTGGCATTCTCACCGCCGGTGGTTTGGCGCCCTGCCTGAGTTCGACCATCGGCTTCTTGATTGAACGTTACACGCAAGTCGCGCCCGATGTTGAAATCATCGGCTACATCAACGGCTACATGGGGCTGCTGAAGGGCGAGAGTGTTGCCGTCACGCCCGAGGTGCGCAAAAACGCCCGCGTGCTGACCGAGCACGGCGGAAGCCCGCTTGGCAACAGCCGCGTGAAGCTGACCAATGTCAAGGATTGCATTAAGCGCGGTCTGGTGAAGGCGGGCCAAGACCCGCAGCAAGTCGCAGCCGACCAGCTTGTGAAAGATGGCGTGGATGTGCTGCACACCATCGGTGGGGACGACACCAACACGGCGGCGGCCGACCTCGCCGCCTACCTCGCCCGGCACCAGTACGGTCTGACCGTGGTTGGCCTGCCCAAGACGATTGACAACGACGTGTACCCGATCCGTCAGAGCCTGGGCGCCTGGACCGCAGCAGAAGAGGGCGCGCGTTTCTTCGCCAATGTCGTCAAGGAGAACACCGCCAACCCGCGCATGCTCATCATCCATGAAGTCATGGGGCGCAATTGCGGCTGGCTCACGGCCGCAACGGCGGCGGCCTACCGCATGCTGACGGACGGATTTCATTACCTTCCCGCGTTCGGTCTGTCACGCGCCCGCGAGGAGGTTCACGCCGTCTACGTTCCCGAGATGGCCTTTGACGCCAAAGCTGAGGCGGCTCGGCTGCGCACAGTGATGGACCAGCACGACTGCGTGAACATCTTCGTCTCCGAAGGCGCCTGCGTCGAGGCGATCATCGCCGAGCTGGAGGCCAAGGGCGAGGAAGTGCCCCGCGATGCGTTCGGTCATCCGCGGCTGGACAAGGTGAACGTGGGTGGCTGGTTCGCCAAGCAGTTTGGCGACATGCTCGGCGCGGAGAAGACGATGGTGCAGAAGAGCGGCTACTTCAGCCGCGCTGCCGCGCCGAACGCCGCCGACCTCGAATTGATCAAGCGCTGCGCCTATCAGGCGGTCGATTGCGCCTTGAACGGATTGGGCGGCGTGGTCGGCGAAGACGAGGACCAAGGCGGCGAACTCCGCGCCTGCGAATTCCACCGGATCAAGGGTGGGAAGCCTTTTGACATCGCCACTCCCTGGTTCCGCGAGCTGCTGGCCGCCATCGGCCAGCCCGCCGGCGCCACGGTCTCTGTGAAGCACTAACCAGCCCATGCTCCCCTACACACACGCAGAGACGATCCGCGTCCGCTATGGCGAGACCGATCAGATGGGCGTCGTCTGGCACGGCGCCTACATCGCCTACTTCGAGGTCGCGCGAACCGGTGCGCTGCGCGCGCTCGGTCATTCGTACCGGGACATCGAAGCGACCGGTGTGATGATGCCCGTGGTCGAGGCGAGCATCGCCTACCACCAGCCGGCGCGGTACGATGCCGTGCTGACCGTTCACGTGGAGGTGCGCGAACGCCCGACGGCCCGGATGCGCTTCGACTACACGATCCTCGGCGAGGATGGCGCGCAGATCGCGACCGGATTCACCGTTCTGGCCTTCATGGATCGTGAGACGCGCCGTCCCTGCAAGCCGCCCGCCTTTCTCCGCACGCTGTTCTAGGCCGTTGTTTCTGGTGTACAGGCCTCAAAAAATGCTACACTCCCCTCAACTGTTGATCACCCTATTTGGATTGGACTGCTATGAGCCTGCGTTGGAATCCGTCGCTTCAGGGGCGTTCGTTGCTGAAAATTTCCGATTTGACGGACGGAGAGATGGCCGAGTTGATTGATTTGTCTCTGGCGCTCAAGGCCCGCCGCGATGGCGGGACGCGCGGCGACTTGCTCAATCGGAAGCAGGTGGCGTTGATTTTTGAGAAAAGCTCGACGCGCACGCGCAACGCGGCTTCCTGCGCCATCCGCGACGAGGGGGGCGCCACCGAATACCTGACCCGCAACGACATCCATCTGGGCAGCAAGGAGAGCGTGGCCGACACGGCACGGGTGCTGGGGCGGATGTTCGATGGCATCCTGTTCCGGGGGTTCTCGCAGAAAACAGTCGAGACGCTGGCGCGCTTTTCCGGTGTCCCCGTGTGGAACGGCCTGACCGACGAGGCGCATCCGACGCAAATCCTGGCCGATCTGATGACCCTGAAGCAGAAATTCGGCTTGCTCAAAGGGCTGAAGCTGGCCTATGTGGGCGACGGTCGCAACAATGTGGCCAATTCGCTGATGAACGGCTGTGCCAAGGCGGGCGTTCATTACGTGAATTGCACGCCGCCCGAGCTGGCACCTGCCGCCACACGAGTCGCCGCAGCGCGCGCCATGGCCGCAATCCACGGCTCCACCGTCGAGGTCATCGCCGATCCGATCGCGGGAGTCAGGGGCTGCAACGTCATCTACACCGACGTCTGGGTCTCCATGGGCGAGGAGGATCAAAAGGAACACCGCCTCAAGCTGCTCCGCCCGTATCAGGTGAACGGTGATCTCGTCCGGGCCACGGGAGTCCCCGAAAGCGAATTCATCTTCCTACACTGCCTGCCCGCCTTCCACGACACGCAGACTGACATGACCCGAGACTGCGGCGCGCTGGAAGTGACGGACGAGGTATTCGAAGCGCCTTACTCCAAAGTCTTTGATGAGGCAGAAAACCGGATGCACACCATGAAAGCCCTGTTTGTTTCGGCCTTAACCTAACGGAGAGTACCATGCACAAAAGAATGTTTGATGTGAGCTGGGATGCCTTCAGCGCGCTGCCTGTCGCAGAAAAGACGCCCTATCTGATGCAGCCGGACGGCGCGCCGTTTCACACGCTCTTTGCTCAGCAGTTCGATGTGGCCCTGCTCGGCCGGCTGGCGGCGTTGTCCAATGCCATCCGGCAGATCGCCAAGACGCGCAGCGGCACCCTGTTTCTGCAGGATCTGATCTGCCACAAGCGGGCGATGATTTATTTTTCCCAGCCGAGTTCGCGCACCTTCCTCTCGTTCCTCTCGGCCTGCCAGATCCTCGGCGTGCAGACGGGCGAGGTGCGCGACATGGCCACCTCGTCCGAGTTCAAGGGCGAGTCCAAAGAGGACTCCGTCCGAACGTTCAGCTCCTATTTTGACATGATCATCATGCGCTCGCCCGAGAAAGGGCTGGCCGAGCGAATGGCTTGGGCGCTGTCCAATTCCGATCGCCCGCTGCCGCTCATCAACGCCGGTTCCGGAAAAGATCAGCACCCGACGCAGGCGCTGCTCGACATCTACACGCTGTTGCGCAGCTTTGAGCGTAACGGCGGGCTGCGGGACCGCACGGTGGTATTTGTCGGCGATCTCGCCCGTGGCCGCACGGTCCGTTCGCTCTCGCTCCTGCTCACGCAGTATCCCAACATCCGTCAAATCTTTGTCGCGCCGCAGTCGTTGCAAATTGGCGAGGACATTGTTCAGGCGCTCGAGGCGAAAAAAGTCGCCTTCCATCTGACCGACGATTTCCATGCGTCGATTCCCGCAGCCGATGCCATCTACATGACGCGCATCCAGGACGAGTGGGATCATGACAAGGGGGAGAGCGCGGCCGTGGACATCTCGCGGTTCACGTTTGGTGCCGACGAGCTGAAACTGCTCAAGCCGACGGGCATCATCATGCATCCGCTACCGCGCCGGAGCGAGATCGCCGTTTGCGTAGATTCCGATCCTCGCGCCATGTACTGGCGCCAGATGCGCAACGGCATGTGGATCCGCGCCGCCCTGATCGCCGAGACCTTCGGCTGCGGCAAACGCATTCACGATTACTACAGCCAGAATTTGTAGGAGCGTGGCTTCCGTTTTCAGGATCACAGGCGGACGTGATCGGCCAGTTGCGGAGCGATGCCGATGTACGTGGCCGGGGTGAGCGCCAGCAGCCGTTGTTTGTCGGCATCGGGAATTTCCAACGTACAGATGAAGGCATGCACACCCGCCGCATCAATCGCGCGGCCGCGGGTCAGCTCCTTCAGCCGCTCGTAGGGGTTGGGCAGGCCGTGCTTGCGCATGACGGTCTGGATCGGCTCAGCCATCACCTCCCAAGCGGTGTCGAGATCCTCTGCCATCCGGGCGGGGTTGAGGCGCACCTTACCGAGGCCCTTCAGCGTGGCCTGATACGCCGTGAGGCAGTAACCGAAGGCGACGCCCATGTTGCGGATGACGGTCGAGTCGGTGAGATCACGCTGAAGCCGGGAGAGGGGCAGCTTGCGAGCCATGTGCTCCAGCAGGGCATTGGCGATGCCGAGATTGCCCTCGCTGTTTTCAAAGTCAATGGGGTTGACCTTGTGCGGCATGGTCGACGAGCCAACCTCGCCGGCAACGGTTTTCTGTCCGAGATAACCCATCGAAATGTAGGACCAAGCGTCACGGTC
>JBIJDW010000399.1:0-3039 GCA_044343885.1 Kiritimatiellia bacterium | reverse complement strand
AGTTCGTGTGTGCGGTTAGAGCCTGTCGCGCCAATCGGTAGCAGCCCGACTTGCGCGTTCCTTCACGTTCGATGAGCCCGGCCTCGACCAGCGGGCGGGCCAGCAGCAGAAGCCCCTGCCGCGAGACACCGAGCGCTTCCCATAGCTCGGCCGGCCGCAGAGGCCCCCGGTCGCGCAGGAACTGGAGAAGTTGTTCCTGCCTCGGGCGCAGCACGAGCTTGGGCGCGGCGGAGCGGGTCTCGTATTTTCGGATGCGCTTCCAAACGCGGTCGAGCGTGCGTTCCAGCCCTTCTGCCGCATACTCCAGCCACGCGGTGAGGTCGTCCCCGGCCTCGCGCACGGCCTGCAGCGACTGGTAATAGCGGGGCCGGTCCTCCCAATAGAACTCGTCGGTGGAGAAAATGTGGTGCGTGTCGAACCCTCGGCGGTAAAGCTCCCACAACGCCAGCGCTCGTCCGGTGCGGCCGTTCCCGTCGGCGAACGGGTGGATCGCCTCGAACCGGTAGTGCAGGATGGCGGAGGTCAGGACCGGCGACAGGCGGCAGGCGTCACGGTTCCACCACTCCAGCAGCTCGAACATCAGGCCGGACACCTCCTCCGGCGGCGGGGGCACGTGCGGCCCGACCCGCACGCGGATCGTCCGGTAACGCCCGGCCTCGCCCTGATCCATCACGCGTGCCGCCACGATCCGGTGCAGTTCGAAAAGATCCTCGTGCCGGACGGTCTTGATGCCCGCATGCTTCTCCACATAACGCAGCCCCGCAAAGTAGTTGAGCACCTCCCGCTGCGGCCGGTCACCCGCCGACGGGAGTTCCCGCCCCTCTTCGACCGCCCGGACCTGCTCCAAGGTCAGGGGATTCCCCTCGATGGCGGTCGAGGAGTGGGCGTTCCGCACGCGCGTGTCCGCCTGCAGCGCGGGTATCCACGCGACATCCACGGTCGCGGAGACGATGCGCTGCCGCAGGGCGGCGATACGCTCCACCCGGTCGAGCAGCAGCGGCGTGATCGTGAATTGAGGTTCGTAGCTCATCGTTTTCGTCCCAAGATAAGTCAAGTATAAGTCAATTTATTGGGCAAGTGCAAGCGCTTGTTTCGTTTTGCAGCAATAAGGAAGTTGGGCGTTGGAAGTAGGGTGTTGGGCGTTCAAATCCATTAACTTAACACCTATGCCCCCACGCGCTCCACCCAGGCGATGAGCTGGGCGATCTTCCTGTCGGCGCCCGCGGCAGTGAGGTGGGGACTGCGGTTGCGGATCAGCAGCGTCTGACGACTGTGGGCGCGATAGAGGCCGACCTTGCCGTCGCGAACCTCGATGCGGGCGATGCGCCGTTCCGCCGCGGCGACGCGCAGCTCGGCGAGCCGCAGCAGCCGGCTGGCTGGCGGAGGAAGAAGCCCGAACCGGTCCGCCATCTCGGCGCGCAGGGCGCGGATGTCGGCGCCGGTCGAGGCCTCGGCGACGCGCCGGTGGAAGGCGATCCGATGGGCCTCGTCCTCGATGTACGAGTAGGGGAGGCAGGCCGCACGGGCGGGGTCTCCGGAGCCGGGTGAGAGATCGATGAAGTCGAGCTGGATGTCCACGTCCACCAGCAGCGGCGGCGCCTCGCCCTTGAGTCGGGCCACCGTCCGCTTGAGGAGCTGGCAGTAGAGGCCGAAGCCGATGGCGGCGATGTGCCCCGATTGCGCTGCGCCGAGGATGGAGCCTGAGCCGCGAATCTCCAGGTCGCGCAGCGCCAGTGAGAAGCCGGCGCCGAGTCCGCTGTGGGCGCGCAGCGCGCCGATGCGCTCGCGGGCCTCGTCATCGATGTTGCCGTGCTCGGGGAGGAGCAGCCAGGCGTAGCCCTTGCGCGAGGCGCGGCCGACACGGCCGCGAAGCTGGTAGAGGTCGGCGATGCCGAAGCGGTCGGCGCGGTGGATGATGATCGTGTTGGCGCGGGGGATGTCGAGCCCCGACTCGATGATCGTCGTGCAGAGCAGCAGGTCGGTCTCTCCGGACTCGAAGCCGCGCATGACCGCGGCCAGATCGCGCGCGGGCATCTGGCCGTGGGCGACCGCGATCCGGGCCTCGGGGACGAGCCGCTCGAGGCGCGCCAGCACGAGGGGAAGCGTCATCACGCGGTTGTAGAGAAAGAATATCTGGCCGTCGCGCGCCAGCTCCTGCAGGATGGCGGCGCGGATGGCGGCGTCGGAGTCGCGCACCACCCGCGTGTCGATCGCCAGCCGTTCGCGCGGGGGCGTCTGCAGCAGCGACATGTCGCGCGCGCCGGTCATGGAGAGATACAGCGTTCGCGGAATGGGCGTGGCCGAGAGGGTCAGCACGTCCACCACCTGGCGCACGGCCTTGAGGTACTCCTTGTGGCGGACGCCGAAACGCTGCTCTTCGTCAATCACGAGCAGTCCGAGGCTCTTGAAAATGACCCCGGGCTGGAGCAGCGCGTGGGTGCCGATGATGATGTCGACGTGACCGGCGGCCAGATCGTCAAGGGTGCGGCGGCTTTGCGCGGGGGTGCGGAAACGCGAGAGGACGTCGATGCGGAGCGGGTAAGCGGCCATCCGCTCGCGAAAGGATTCGTAGTGTTGCTCGGCCAGAACGGTGGTCGGGACCAGAACGGCGACCTGGCGGTGGTTCATCACGGCGATGAAGGCGGCGCGCATCGCCACCTCGGTCTTGCCGTAGCCGGCATCGCCGCAGATAAGCCGATCCATGGGGCGCGGCGCGGCCATGTCGGCCTTGACCTCGGCGATGACGCGCGCCTGGTCCACTGTCTCCTGATAGGGGAACGAAGCTTCAAAAGCGTGCATCCAGAGCGGCGCGATGTCAAAGCTGAGGCCGGGGCTGAACTGCCGCTTGGCCTGGGTGTCGAGGAGCGCGGCGGCCAGGTCGGCGATGGCGCGTTCGGCGTCGGTCTTCTCGCGCATCCAACGCTGGCCGCCGAGGCGATGGAGCGGGGCGGCGTGGCCGCCGACGCCGACATAGCGGCTGAGCAGGTGGACGTGCGAGACCGGGACGTGAAGCTTGGTGTCGTCGGCGTATTCGAGGGT
>JBIJDW010000469.1:0-3043 GCA_044343885.1 Kiritimatiellia bacterium | reverse complement strand
TCCGTACCGCCCGAACCCAGGTAGAACGGTCCTTCGGCGATGTAGACCATCTTGAGACACACCGCGATGATCTGAACCTTCGTGTCCCGGCCAATGCCCGTACTTTTGGAAAGATCCCAAACTGCCGTGACAGGGGTCAGCACGATCGAACAGGGGGAACTCTGGCCGGCCTGCCGGACGAACATGCCGGTGTAGCCGTCCTCGCCTTTCGGGACCAGAAAGTCCATCTTCCGGTTGCCTTCGCTGGCATAGCCCTTGGGATTCAACTCCCGGCTTGCTGCCAGTCGGATATGCTGCCATTCCTTCGCGCCCTCAGGCCGCACCTTGAAGAATATCCAGGCCGCGTCGTGGTTGAGATCGTTTCGCCAGGAACCGGTCCAGGCGGCGTCGAACTGAATCGTGGCCTGTTTGTCGTCGCCTGGCACGATCCTGACGTTCGTAATACGCCCGAGCTGATCCGGTGGTTCTTTCACCCGATGCGTTGTGTCTTCCGCGTTAACCAAAATCTGCGCCTGCGCCGTGCCCGCGGCCAGCCAAAGAAAGCAGACGGCCAGCATCGCGTTCGTGCAAGCGCATGCTTTTCCGTTGAGCAACCGATTCATTGCCGCCTACTTATGGTTAAGGTGTTAAACATGGCTGCGCTCCCGCCTCACTTGCCTCCGCCAGACATGTCGAAAAGCAGGTCATTCAGCAGCGCGCCGGACTTGGAGTCCTTGAACTGCAGGGAGACATCGCTGGGGACGGCTGGTTTAGTCTCATCCGACTTGCATTCGACCTGCATCGTATTGGCACCCTTGTGAATATGGAACGCCTTGGCGCGGTCGGTTTCCTTCGCCGTCGAGTCGTACACCAGCGTGTCGTTGATCCAGACGCGCACGACGAAACGCAGTTGCACCATGCGCGGCTGATGGTGATAGGCATTGACAATGGCCTCGCCGTCAGCAGGCGCCAGCAGCCGTGTGACAGCTATGGCGGAAGAACCGAGCGTCGGCAACGAGCCTAACGAACCGAACGGAATAACGCCGCCGTAGGTCGCCGGGATCCATCCTGCAGGCGGTTTGTCCATCTTGAAAAGGCCTCCCGGCACGCCCGTGGGCGCGGCGGCTTCCGTGATGCCCGACACGTCCAGTCCGGTGGCGTCGGGACCGCCGCTATCGGACCCGCTTTCCGGCCCCGTCTTCTTGTGGATAGAGACCCACCAGCGCGCCTGACTGCGCAGTACCACAGGCACCTCCCCGTTTTGCGGCACGCCATTCGAGACCACCACACGATAGGGTAACCGGAACAAGCCGTCGTTGGTAAAGCCCTGTCGGGGTACCGGGAACGATGCGAGTGCCGCCGCATAGGGCGCAACATCCACACGCCGGGAGGTTACGGGGATGGACATACCGGACAAGGGCTGAATCTCGACGGTCATGGCGACCGCGCGATTGACGGCATTGGTGATGCGCAGCGCCACCTCGCCACCGGTCAGCGATATGATGGCCGAACGCGAACCCGCCTTGGTCTCCACCAGAATCCGCGGATCCAGGAACTGTTCCGCCTGCACGTCCCCGCCGGGTAGCCGAATCCGGACCGGCAGTGTCCGCCCGCCATTCTGGGCCGCGCGGACGGCCACGTCACCACTCAACACGGTCAGGATCTTGAACGGCGTGGCGACTTTCGGCGTTGCCGTGAAAGCGCGCGACGCCGCTCCCCCGGGGAAGCACGCCTCGGGCAGGGTGGTTTCCAGTTCAACCTGCAGCGGCTTGTCCTGCGCATTCTTGAACTGTCCCGCAAGCTCGAAGATGCCGATGTCGTATCCAATCAGATGGGGCAGGGGATTCACCTGCAACGGCGAGTCTTTATCCTGCGTGACAGGCGCAGTGCGCACGGCATGCGAACCATAGCGCCCGGTCCGATCACCGATGGCATCCCGCACGGTATCAATGCGATCCAGATCGGAAGGAACCAGCCAAAAGCCAAACATATGCCCCCAGCCAAACCAGTCAACAAAGACATCGCCCGTGGGGCTCTCAACAGGCCAGTCCGCCGGCCACGCCAACACCCCATCGCCGCGCGGCGATGTCCAAATACCGGGGATAATCGGCGACATGAATGTCCGCGCGTGCAAAGGGTCAGGCGGCCCCGCCAACGCGCCCTCGCCGTGTGTCCCCTTGAAGTAGAACCCAGGCTCATTCCTGACCATCCAAGGCCATTCGAACGGAACGCCGCTGAGGCTGAGTTCCCGGATTCCCCAATACGAGGGGGGCGAAGCGGCCGCTGTCGTTCCGCTCCCGGCGTTGTTGTTGATGGGAAGACCCACCGCAGGCGCACAGACGGCGGCACCCCAGGCGTCGGCTTCGCTAGTCACGTCGCGCGGTCCGCGGCAGGCCTTCTCGTATTCCAAGTCCGTTATCGGACGCAATCCCGCCCAGGCCGTATAAGAGTAGATACGGTTATAGGGAAGAAAGTTGCATGCCCGGTCCGGCGCCTCAGCCGTGTAAACCGCTTTGTCCGCCACGCGCCGGATGGAGAAGCGGTTGACGTTGTATCCGCAATAATAGCGCAGTTCGTCCTGCACAACCGGCAGTGAATTGAGAAAGTCGGCGTACTGCCCCTGGCTGATCGAATACTTCATGCAGTAGAAGGCCCCGTAACCGTTGGGCCACGCATCGCTCTTCGGCGCAGTGCCGGCCTCTAGGCGAAGACGCCTTATGGTGGCGACGTGGTTCGTTCCCCAACCTGCCCAGCCTTCCGCCGACTGCCCAACGCGATACCCACCCGCTTTCGTCGTATCGCCGTTGTTGATGGATGACAGCGGGTGGCCCCAGGGTCCCTTTGTTTTGAACGGGCCTTGCGGCACGTAAACCATCGGGATGGTGTGAACGCGAAGATCCGTGATCGGTGTTCGGCTTGTCCCGCCGGAGCTTCCAGGCGAAGGCGGATGTTCAGTGTTCAGTGAAGAACGCCATTTCAGCGTCACGCCCTTGTAGGCGACCGGTCCGCTCCCGGGGACGTCGCGATAGATAAACACGCCAACACCGTTGCCGCCGTCGTCATT
>JBIJDW010000080.1:0-9917 GCA_044343885.1 Kiritimatiellia bacterium | reverse complement strand
AGGCCGCCGGCGCGGTCCCGGTCGGACGGATCGCCGTGACCGGCGGCGTGGATCTGGCATCGGTCGTGCGCGATTTCAGGCCATTGCTGAACCTGACCCCCGAGGTGCGGATGGACACGGGGACGCTGTCATTCGCAGGCGTGGTCGAAGGAACCGAGCAGGCCCGGACGCTCCGAGTAAAAGCGACAGCCGATCATTTGGCCGTGTTTTACAAGGACGAGCGGGTGCCGCTGACGCCGGCGCCGCGCGTCACCCTTGATCTCAAAATGCCCACAGCCGGGCCTGCCGAGCTGAACGCCTTGGATGTGGGGCTGCCATTCGCGCAGATATCCGGATCGGGGCGTCTGGACAAGGGCTTGGTATCGGGGAAGATCGATCTGACCGCTTTTTCACGATCTTACCGAAAACTGTGGACGGCGTGTCCGCCGATGATCGGGCAGATTCTGTTTCAGGTCGCGGCCGTACAGAAAGGGCAGCAGTCGGAGGTGACGGCGACGGTTGGCGTGGAGGATCTGGCGGTCGAGATCGGCAGCGGGCAACGGATGGTGATTGAGCGGGCTGACACCCAGATTGCTTTCGCGGTGCCGATGGCTGCGGGCTGGCCGTCGCTGACGGCGAACGTAGTCAGTGGAAAAATCACGTCGGACGGAAGTGGTCTGGCCCTGCAGACCGGCGCATGGGCGGTGAAAGAAACCAAAGCCCATGCTCAAGGCACGGTGGAGGTGGCGCTCGGCGGGGGATACGTTAGCCTATCGGATGGGCTGCTCACATCGGTGGCGGCGCGCGTGTCGGTTCCGAAACTGCGGTTTAACTGGGCACGGAAAGATCGGGCGGCCACGTTCGCGGGGGAGGCGGTGATGGATGCCGATCTGGGCGTGGTGTCCGGTTGGCGCCGGGTCTCGCGTGAAGGCGTCGTGCCGGCGCGCTTGACCGGCGGGATGCAAATTCGGATGGGGGCAGAAGACGCGCCAACCGGAACGCGGATCACGCTGGCCAGCGCGGTTACCAATCTGGTGATTGCTGCGGCGGGTCAGGAAGCACCGATGCGAGAAAAACGGATCGCACTTTCGGCGGCGGCGTTGCTGGCGCGAGACGGGCAAACACTGGGCGTGGATTCGGCGGAACTGACGACGGACTGGCTTGCCGCCACCGCGAAGGGGCGGGTGCGTGACGTGACCGGCGGGGCGACCGCATCGCTATCCGGGACGCTGGCCGTGGATTACGACGTGCTTTCGGTGAAGCTGACCCAGGCTGGCGTGCGTGGAGTGACCATCAGCGGAAAGCCGGGGCCTCGCCCCTTTGAGTTTGCCGGCGGCTTGGGCGGCGGTCTCGCGTCCCTGCGTTCGTTCGGAACGGCCGAGGGGTCGCTGGGCATCGGTGAGATTCGGGTGCTGGGCCTGAAGCTCGCTACGGCCGACGCCTCCTTTGCGCTCGATGAGGGCTTGCTGAAGCTTGACTACCAGCCCGCTTCCGGCACGGGGGCTGTGCGTCTGCAACCGTTGATCCAGGTGGCCGCGGACCCCTCTGTGCTTGAGATCGGTGGAGCCGTGCCCATTCTTGATCGTGTGCCATTGACACAGGAATTCACCGATACGGTGCTGGCGATGTTCAATCCGTTGCTGCGCGGCTGCGTCGCCGGCAGCGGTTTCGTGGATTTGCGCGTGGATGAGACCCGCATTCCGTTGGCCCCCGGCGCGCAGCAACAGATCGACGCAAAATTCGCGCTCACGCTGCGCGAGGCCACGTTCACACCCACGGGGTCGCTGGCCGACGTTCTGGATCTCGTTGGAATTGAACATCGGACGATGAAAATTCAAGACACCACGATGCGGGCGGTCTGTCAAAACGGGCGGATACAATCCGAGCCGTTCGAGATTGTGATTGATGGGCATACCGTTCGATTCCGCGGTTCGGTGGGACTCGATCAAACCGTCTCGTATGTGGTTGAAGTGCCGCTGACCGAAAAACTCGTGGGTCGTGCCGCCTGGGCGTATGTGAAGGGTCAGGTGATACGCGTGCCTGTCATCGGCACGCTCACCGCGCTCAAGCTCGACAAGGATGCTGGCAAAAAAGAGATCAACCGCCTGCTCAAGGAGGCCGGGACCAAGGCCTTGGGTGATGTCGCCAAGGAGCAGCTTAATCGCCTGTTGCGTGATCGGTGAGCACGCGGCGCTTAGATTGAGGCGCTTGCAAAACCTCCTTCGTCGGTTCTGCAAGCGCCGTATTCAGAAGCCAGAATTCAGAATTCAGAAATGGAACCCTTTCACGGGCAACGTGTTCTGTTATTCTGACTCCTGTATTCTGACTTCTCTCTTGCAAACACCCCAGAGGGGGTTTTGCAAGAGCCTCAGATTGTTAATCTGTTCCATGGGCCATGGGCCATGGGCAATGTAGGTTTAGTTGCAGCAATTCTAATTATGGCAGCCGCTATCGGTATCCAAATCGGGATTGGGACCGAAATCGACGAGAAAGCAAGGAATTCGACCACGATAGCGATAGCGATTTCGATTTCGACTGTACGGATGTGCCATAATTAGAATTGCTGGTTTAGTTGAATATCTGATTGACGAAAACCGGCCTGATATACTAACATAGTTGATCTATAGAGATTAATAACTGCGTGAGGTCACGCCCCGCGCGAACACGATCCTGGAGTACGCCATGCTACATGCGCCTGCAGCCCCAGTTGGGAAAGATCCGGCCGCCGCCTACAAAACGCGGCTGGGCATCTGGATGTTTCTTTTTTACCTGGTTCTCTACGTACTGTTTGTCGGGATCAACGTGCTTCGTCCAACATGGATGGATCGGATCGTGTGGCAGGGGCTGAACCTCGCCACGGTTTACGGTTTTTTGCTGATCATCATCGCCCTGCTGCAGGCGCTCGGTTATGACGCCCTCTGCCGCAAGCGCGAACAGGCGATGAAGCTCATCCAAGAGGAAGGAACGCGGTAAGTTATGGCCATTGTCATTTTCGTCGGGTTTGTCTTGTTCGTCATTGGTCTTTCCTTTTATTTAGGAAACAGGACCAAAACTTCCAGCGGCTATTATGCGGCTGGAGGCAATATCCATTGGGGCGTCAACGGCATTGCGTTTGCTGGCGATTATCTGTCGGCCGCTTCGTTTCTTGGCATCTGCGGCATGATCGCCACGGTGGGGTATGACGGCTTTCTCTATTCCATTGGCTATCTTGCCGGCTGGATCGTCGCCCTGTTCGTCATCGCCGAACCGATGAAACGAATGGGCAAGTATACCTTCACCGACGCGGTTGACTTCAAATACAACTCGCGCGGCATCAAGCTGGCTGCGGCCATCAGCACGCTCGTGGTGTCTGTCTGCTACCTGATTCCGCAAATGGTCGGTGCGGGCGTCTTGGTCCAACCGCTCTTGGGCATGGAGCACCACTGGGGGGTGATCATGGTCGGCGCGATTGTGATCACGATCGTGGCGACGGCGGGCATGGCTTCGACCACGTATGTTCAATTTCTCAAAGGCGGTCTGCTCATCGTCTTCTCGCTCGTCCTGGTCTGGGCGGTCTGCACTCGTGGCTTCAACACGCGGCCGGATCAGGGCGGACAGGTGCCGTTCCATGAGGAAATCGTCCTGAATGCGGTTGAGCAGGGGGGAACCTTTGAAGTGGCCGAAGCTGGCACGCGCGTGCTGGAGGTTCAGAAATCGGCTACGGCCCACGCCTCGTTCGTCCGGCTGGAGCGTGAGGGGCGTGAGGGTTGGTGGCTGGTCGAGAGCGAAAACGGGCGAACGATCCTTCGTGAAACCCAATCCACGCAGGTGACGCGTGACGGCGCCAAGTGGGTCAACGGCGCTCCGGAGACCCCCGTCAATGCATTGCGGCAGGTGGGCAACATCGTCCGGTTTCGCGGCGCTGACGCAGTGCCCCAGGGTGCGGTCTCGCCCATCGAATTTCTCGCCGGTATGACCGCTAAAGACACGATCGTGCGCCGCTGGAAGGATGTCTCATTTACGGATAGCGATGGCGCGCGGGTCAAGGTCTATTATCCCGTGCTGACTTCGGGCGACCGGCTGTTGCGCCCCGGAATGAAGTTCAAGGCTAGTGGTTCGTTCCTCGAGCGAATCGACTTCATTTCACTGATGCTTGCGCTTTTCCTTGGGACGGCTGCATTGCCGCACATTCTGATTCGCTACTACACGGTGCCGAGCCCGGCCAGCGCGCGCAAATCGACCATCGTGGCGATTGCCGCCATCGGGTTCTTCTATGTGCTGACGCTCTTCATGGGGCTGGGCGCGATGACCAGCGGCGTGATCAATCCGGCCGACAGTAACATGGCCGCGCCGTTGCTGGCACGCTCGTTCGGCAATACGATCTTCGCGATCATCTCGGCGATCGCGTTCGCGACCGTGCTGGGCACGGTCAGTGGTCTGATCGTGGCGGCGTCGGGCGCGGTGGCGCACGATCTGTGTGACCGCTACCTGCGGCTGCGCATGGATGACCGGCAGAAGATCATGGCAGGTAAAGTGTCGGCCGTGGTGATTGGCGCGATCGCGATCATGTTGGGGATCATGTTCAAAGGGATGAATGTCACGTTCCTGGTCGGACTGGCGTTCGCCGTGGCCGCTTCGGCCAACCTGCCGGCACTGGTCATGCTGCTTTTCTGGAAGCGGACGACCGCGCGTGGCATTACCGCATCGATTCTGATGGGCGTGGTGTCTTCGCTGACGCTGATTGCGCTCTCGCCCGATCTGTACAAAGTGTACGGGCTTGATCCGACTCGCGCGCTTATCCCGTTCAGTAACCCCGGAATCATCTCGATCCCGCTGAGCTTCCTCACGCTGATCGTGGTGTCGCTGCTGACCAAGCGGCCCCCGCAGCCGAGCCTCAGTCAATAAACCTGAGGGGGCGACAAAGAACCCGGCCATCCAGAGAAGGACGGCCGGGTTCTTGTTTTTTTGTCTCTGCGAGTATCGGGAGATCAGACCGGGCCGCTCACACCGTGGCGTCCGGCTCCAGCCGTGGCGCCTGGGCGAGGAGGCAGCGTTCGGCCTCGTCCGACCACAGGCCGTTGTGGCGGTCGCAGATCACGGCCAGTTGGGCGAAGAAGGGGTTCTTCTGGCCGGCGGCGGCAAAATCGGCGATGGCGGTCATCGGCATGGCGACGTGGGTGTAGACCAGACGTTTGCCGCCGGGGATTTTGACCAGGTCAATCGTCGCTTGCGCGGCTGAGTCAATTCCGCCGACGTGGGTGACCATGACCGACGGATTGATCCGGCCTTGCGAGGAGAGGGTGAGCGCGTCGCGCAGGTCGTCGGTATTGCCGCCCGACGAGCCGACCACATGGTGCCCCATGTAGTGGACATCGTAGAAGTTGATCGGCGCCTTGAAATCCGGCTTGGAAGGCCCGGCAAAGAAGTTCAGGCATCCGTTGTAGCCCAGCAGCGCCGAGGCCTGCTCGCAGAGCGGCGCGACCGGAGCGAAGACGAAGACATCGTCAAATCCCTTGCCCTGAGTGAGCGCGCGCATTTCGCCAACGGGGTCGACTGAGGCGGCGGTGTTGAAGTAATGCAGGGCGATGCCCAGCGTTTTCGCATGAGCGGGTGAGAAAATCGACGCCGCGCGGTTAAGGCGGGGCTGGTCGATGTCGGTGACAACCAGGACCGACGGCCGATTGTCGCCGTGCAGGGCGAGGTCGACCGCGCTTAGACCCATGGGGCCAGCGCCGGCGAGGATGGCCATGGCGCCGCCCTCGCGGATTCCCTGCTGGTGGGTGTATTCGCCGGGCTTGAAATGGTAATTGGTCTTGAGGCCGCCGATGATGCAGCAGACCGGCTCGGCCAGCGACGCCTTGAAATAGGACTCGCCCTCATAATCGAGCAGGCACTCCAGCTCCATCACTTCGCGGGGGATCACGATCCGGGTCGCTTGTCCGCCGATGAAAGGAAAAGAGTAACCAGGAGCCATGTACTCCTTACCGGGGATGTTCAACTGCGGCTGGATGCTGTATTTCCGGCCGACGTGAAAACGCCCCTTCCATTTCTTTCCGACCTGTAGCAGACGGCCGCAAAACTCATGGCCCAGAATGATCGGATGCTGAGCGACATCCTTGGGGACGCGCTTGTGGTCGGAAGCCTGGGCCGCCGCTTTGTGATCCGACATGCAGATGCTGTTGGAGACGATATCGGCGAGGATGGCGTCATCGCCGATTTCGGGGAGATCAAATCGTTCCAGGCGGAGGTCGTTCTTGCCATAAAGCCGCAATGCGAGAGTATTCATGAGGATTCTTTTCCTTTTAGGCTTGAGTTGTCAAAAGATATCCCTGATTATGATACATTCTTTCGGAGTCAACAAGGATAAAGCATGTATACAATACTGATTGCGGTGGTGTTTGGGTTTGCGGTGGGCGGAGGTTTGGGTTTCAGCCACACGGCCGGGCCGGGTTGGAGCGTGTTGTGGGGCGTGCTCGCCGCACTGGCCTTCCAAGCGGCGGCTGGTTTCTGGCTGAAGCGAAAGGTTGAGGCGGGGATGAATGCGGTGCAGAATATTCTGCTTGCCGGTCAGAAGCGCCTGCAGGCCAAGGTCAGTCAATGGCAGTTGCGGCCTCCGGGAAGTCCCAAGCAGGCCCAGATCGAACTCGAACGTGAGCAGCGCAAATCGGTCGATCTGGCATTGGAGGCGTCGAAGGGTCTTGAACGCTGGAGCCGCTGGAGTCCGCTGCTGGGCAAGCAGATCACCACGTTGCGGATGCAGCTCTATTACCAGATCCAGGAGTTCAAGAAGGTGGACGAACTGATGCCGCGCTGCCTATTCATCGAGCCGATGACGGCCGCCATGAAGCTGGCCCGGATGTATCAGCTCAAAGACCCGGGACTGGCGGCTTTTTTTGAGAAACAGGTCAAGCGAAGCCTGCGGTTCGGACGGGGCGCGGATGCGGCGATCCTGTACGCTGCCTATTCGTGGATGCTGGTGCAGCGGGGGGAGGCTGATCAGGCGCACAAGATCCTGATCCGCGGTTGCGAGAAGGCGGAGAACGAGACGCTCAAGCGTAACCGCGACCTGCTGGCGAACAACAAGATCAACCACTTCAACAATGCGGGGCTGGGCGATCTCTGGTACGCGCTCTGCTTGGAAGAACCCAAGGTCAAAACCCAGCGCCAGCGGCCCAATGGTTCGCGTCCGTTCTTATAGACACGGCGGATTTATGGTGCAAATTTGGCACCTTAAAGCGCGGCCAGGCATGGTTATCGATAAAACCAACGGAAAATCGCCCCCGATTCCGATACCGACTCCGACCCCGATGACTCAATCGCCTCATAATTTAAGGCCACAATCTGTGACCTTAAAGCGGGGGGAGCAGAGGATGCCGACAACTGACAGTGCGTGTATGGGCGCTTCCGGGTTTGTGGGGGATTTGTCATTAGGTCAGCTAACAACTGAACCCCTGATCCCAATGGCGCTTACTTAAGGTGCTGTTGCCATCTTAATCTTAATCTCCTGGTGGAGAACGGATTACGATTACGATTATGATTAGGATTATGATCGGAAGCATCGCTTAAGTAAGTGTCATTCCACCCTGACCCCATCAGTTTGCGTGCGCGGAGGCCGTCTGTCGGGCGTCCAGCGTCGTGGCCCATTTCAGGATGGCGGTTCGGATGGTGTCGTTGTCGACGGTTCCTGATGCAACCTGTTCCAAGTCGGCGCACATGCGCTCAATCTCGCTCGCGGGGCACTGGGGAACCTTGCCGACGAAGACGCGGGCGTGATCTGTCCTGACCACCGACGAGTCGCTGAGATCGAGTTCCTCGTACAATTTCTCCCCCGGCCGGATGCCTGTGTAGGTGATGGCGATGTCTTCGTGCGGACGGAGTCCCGAGAGCCGAATCATCATCTCGGCCAGATCGAGGATCTTGATGGGCTGGCCCATGTCGAGCACAAAGATCTCACCCCCGGCCGCACGCGCGGTCGCGTGAAGAACCAGCCGCACCGCCTCACGCGTGGTCATGAAGTAACGCGCCATGTCGGGATGCGTGATCGTGACCGGGCCGCCAGCCTTGATCTGCTCGCGGAACAGCGGCACCACCGATCCCGACGATCCAAGCACGTTGCCAAAGCGAACCGCGCAGAAGCGGGTGGAACCGGCGCCGTTCAGAGCCTGGATGACGTGTTCGGCCAGCCGTTTGCTGCCGCCCATGACCGACGACGGACGCACCGCCTTGTCGGTCGAAATCAGGAGAAAGCTCTGCACCTGATGACGGATCGCCAGCAGACCGAGCCGCCGTGTCGCCAGTACGTTGTTCCGCACCGCCTCGCCCGGATTGGCCTCCATCATCGGCACGTGCTTGTGCGCGGCAGCGTGCAGAATGATGTGCGGCTTGTGGGCTACCAGAACGGCTTCCATGCGCATCGCATCGCCGATGTCGGCCAGAATCGGAACAATCGGAACATCGCGAATGCCGGCTTGCAAGTCACGTTCAATTTCATATAGGGCGTTCTCCGTGCGCTCGATCAGCACTACCTGCGACGGCCCCATGCGGGCGACCTGACGGGTCAGCTCGGAGCCGATGGTGCCGCCCGCGCCGGTGACCAGCACCCGCTTGCCGCTGAAAAACGCCAGAGCGGATGGATCGTCCAGCACGCCCTCTTCGCGTCCGAGAAGATCGGTGATGTCGATCTCGCGAAGGCTGTTGACGGTGACGCTGCCCGTGATGACCTCGTAGTAGTCCGGGACGATGCGAACGGGCACGCTGCGCCGTTCGCAGCAGGCCGTCACGCGCTCGATAAGTTCACGCGGTGCGCGCACCATGGTGACGATGACTTCGTCTATCGCGTGCCGGATCATCAACTCGTCGAGCCGGTCAACCGTGCCGAGCACGCGAACGCCCTGCAGCAGCACCCGCCGTTTAGCGGGCGCGTCGTCAACAAAGCCGATGACGCGGATCCGCTGGCGCTGGTGCAGCATCTCGCGCAGCACCTGATTGCCCGTGACGCCCGCGCCGACCAGCAGCACCCGACGTAGCGGACCGCGTCCTCCGCCCGCCGTGCCGGAGCCCGTCACGATTCGCCAGAATGACCGGGTGAGCAACAGGCCACCCAGAACAAAGACGCCATTGAGGATCACTACGCCCACGGGCATCCGGATGTGAACACCGGGCGGCAGCGGGGCCATCACGGAACCGAGAACGAGCGTGGTCAACCCGATGGCATAGACAAACCGCGGCACGTCGTCCACGCCGATAAACCGCCAGATGAGCCGGTAACAGCCAAACGCGGCGAGCGCCAGAACTTGGATGGCGGCCAGCAGCCCCACGTGCAGGAGGATGCGGTCGGCCTCGACGTGGATGCGCGGCCAGTCAAAGTTGTAACGCAGGGTGTAGGCCGCGAAGAGCGCGGCGGCCATGATGACCAGATCCGTGGCAAACGGCGCGAGGGCGCACAGCCGGTCGGTCGCGTTTTTGGGTTGCATGCATTGGGCCATCGGGGTGGTTGCCATGATAGTGCCTCCGTTTCAACGTCCGTGCGTGCGATGTGTCACGCATTCCGCAGCATGGCGAAAGCGTGGGAGAGGGATCGGGTGATGTCAAGCGCGGTCAGCGCCTCCTGACTTTCGCGCCACATGGCGAAATCGCCGGCGGCGCCGTGCAGCCAGACGCCCAGACGGGCGGCGTCGAGTGCCGCCATCGGCCGCGCGGCCATGGCGGCAATGATGCCGGTCAGGACATCGCCGCTGCCGCCCGTCGCCATGCCGGGGTTGCCGGTGAAGGTGATCCAGGGGTCGCCTGCGGCTTCGCAAACCAGCGTGCTGGCGCCTTTGAGAACGACGGTGCCGCCAAACCGCGCGGCCAGCGCGATAACCGCGCCCAGACGATCGGCCTGCACGGCAGCGGGCGTCAGCCCCAGCAATCGCGCCGCCTCGCCGGGATGGGGCGTGAGGATCAGCCGCTCCGGTTTG
>JBIJDW010000079.1:0-9950 GCA_044343885.1 Kiritimatiellia bacterium | reverse complement strand
CAAAAACCTTGACCTGAAGCCGTCGCAGGCCGCTGCGCTCCCAGTCGGACCACTGGCCAGTGTGGCCGACCGGCTGCCAGAAGGCCCGGGCCACGCCGCCGGTGAGCGGCGCGTGGAACGTGAACACATCGCGATCCAGGGAGACGTTGGCGAAGACATGGGAAAAGCTGAAGCGGTTGTCGCTTTCCGCGATCACCTGGACGGAACAGGCGCTTGCGCCGGGAGCAGGCAACAGCGCAAAACGATACTGCCTGGTCTGCTCCAGCGTCCCGATCCGAAAGGGAATATCAAACACGGCTTCTTCGGCCGAATGCGTCCCGGCGCGTGCGGACAGGGTGCGAAACGTATTGAGGGCGGACGGGGCGGCATCGGCGTCCGCCGCATGACTGCCGGGCATGGACTGGAGGGCGGCGTCGGTGACCGCTTTCCGGTCCAGCCACATCAGCGTCGCGACGGCATAGGCCACGACAGCTACCGTCCAGAGACGAAGCGCCGTCGCCTTTCTTGAGAACTCCGAGGATTCCCCTCTTTCCTTATTCAAACATTTCCTTCGTGCTCTTCGTGCTCTTCGTGGTGTGAATTGCAGTCTTGAGGCTTACTGCGCGGATTCGCCCGGCTGCACGCACAGGGCGTTCATCAGGGCGATGATGAGGCTGCCGGTGATTTGGAAGCTGTGGGGGTCGAGTTTATCCATCGTGTCCTGAACCGTGTGCCAGTAGTCGTTCCGGCCCGGGGCGCTGCCGAAGGCGAAGTCGATCAGGTTGATCGCCGGGAATCCCTGATCGAGGAAGGGCTGGTGGTCATCGAGGATGATGCTGCTGCCGAGCGTGACGTGCTGGCGGATGCCGAGGCGTTCGGCGCACGCGAGCGCCAGCAGGCGCAGTTCGGGGGTGCCGTTGCGGGGAATTTCCAGCAGCAGATCGCGGTCGCCGATCATGTCGGCGAGGATGACCGCGCGCACGGGCAGGCCCTCGCGTCGGAGGTCGCGGGCGAGACGGCGGCTCCCGTGGAGACCGTCACGGTCGCTGTAAGCGACCGCGCATTCCTCGCCGTCGAGACAGGCGATTAGGATGTTGCACGGCGGAGGCTGGGTCGGGGGCTGGCGGGCAAAAAGGGAGGCAAGGGCCAGCAGCAGTCCGGTGGACGAACCACCGTCGTTGGCGCCGACGAAGGGAGTCTCGTCCGTGTCGCCGGGGATGTCGCGTTTGGTGTCGAAGTGCGAGAGCAGAACAATCCAGGGCGCCTGCGGGTTGGCAGCGGGGAAGGTCGCCAGTACGTTGTGAAAGGTGCGGACACCGGACGAGGTGGCGTCCTCGAACGACGCGATCCGGGCCGTGGCCGCGCCCGCCGTCCGAAGCGCGCCCTCCAGATACTCGGCGGCGCGGCGGCCCTCCGGCGTGCCGGGGGCGCGCGGACCGAGGGCGACAAACCGGGCCGTCTGGTCGAACGCGTTGGTCGAATCCGCAGCGGTGAACGGCGGGAAGGCCGCGGCAGCCGGGGTCTGCGGACGGCAGCCGCAGACGAGCGCGCCCAGCAGCGCGATGGCCAGCATGCGGGGCAGAGGGGCGAAGGGGTGTTGGTTTCTCGTTCGCGGGACATCGATCCAGATACGCATGGCGAATAGAGTAGGCGCGAGACGGCGGGATGTCAATCCTCGGGAAGGGGTTTCGTTGGTTTGTGGTGATCGGTTTTGGTCTTGACGTTTATACCCATTGCTGTCACGCTTCACACTATGAATTCGCTACTCAAGACCGGTTCCTGCAGGATTTCGGCCTATGCGGGCCGGTGCAGGGCGAGAAGCGCTTTCTTCTCCATTTGCTCTATCGCGCTCGGTCTGCTAGTGACCGCTTTGGCGCTGGAAGATGCCGCAGGATCGAAAGCGGCAGTCGTCGCCGCCGATGCTATCCGGTGGCAGGGGGAGGGGTTCGATTCGAACGGTTGGACTTTGCCCTCCAGCATCGGCGAATCACTCCCGGCCCATGTTGCGCGATGGATCAAGCAGCTCGGGGATGCCACCTATCGGAAACGCGAAGAGGCCAGCAAGACGCTGCTCGGCATGGGCACCGTCGCCAACGATCAACTCAAGGCCGCCACTCGCGATCCCGATCCGGAAGTGGCCATGCGGGCCACCGCCGTGTTGGCGGAAATCCGGTGTCGAGAGGAAAGAAGCGCCCAAGCGGAGCCACTGCAGGTCCTGGCCCCACAGATTCCTTTCGATATTGGGGAACGCACCTCGTGTCTTGGCTTGCTGGGCGAGGTAAACATCTCCGCCCAGAATTCTGCGCGGGGCCTCAAGATCCACTTACAGCCGGCCGCACTCGAATCGCGTTCCCGTCAACTTCCGTTCTTTCTGGTGATGGCCGACCGGTATTGGCATCCCGTGCCTCTCTGGGTGGGGCCTCGCATGGTGCAGCTTCCCAAGGACAAGTTGCAGCTCCCCTTGCGGCCCGAGATCGAGTTGACCGAGTACGATTTGCTTACGGAACTGGACGAACACTGGAACCCGACGACGGCCAAGGCGAAAGCACGGGTGCAAGCGGTGGAGCATTACCTGGCCCTGGGCAGCACCTTCACAGAGTGGATGCTGCCCATGGTACCGGTGCCCGCCTGGGTCGCCGCGCTTCGTCAACGGCTGACGCGGGGCGATACGACCGTCTTTCCGATGCTCTGCGCGATGGGGGCCATGCCGCCCGCCGACGAGGTGCTGCGCCTGCTCAAGGAGACGCAAGGTTCTGCCAGAGAAGCGATCCTGTACGGTCTGGTGAATGCGGATTCACAGCCGTATCTCGCCGCCATCCAAGAGATGCTTAACGGGCGCTACGCGAACGACGCACTCTTTCTGGCCGTGCTGGGCGCTGCCGGTGTTGCCATTGATCCTGCCAAACTCAACTACTCGGCGAGCGAGATCGGGGCAGCCGAAGAAATCAACCAGCATCACCTCCTGCGCTACTGCCGCAACGTCGGCATCCAAGCTCCCGACGGGCTCGTCGATTTCTACCTCCGGAAAGACACCTCGTTCGTGAACTTCGCCGATCTTCTCACCGAAGCGCAGAAGGATTCTCTGAAGAAGATACTGGCGGGCGAGGTCGAGTCGGCACGCGTGCGGTTCCATGCGCGCTGTCTGCTCTTCCTTGCCGGAGACAAAACGCAGGAAGAAGAACTCCTGAAGTGTATTCCTCCCGGATCGCCCTACCAGAATGGCTATAACAGCGACAATCTCGATGAGTATTTTCGAGGCACTCTCGACGAGTTCGCAGCCAGGGGACTCTTCCCCAGCCGTCGGCAGAGTCTGCTCAAGCGGGAGTTGTTCGACAGCGACAAGATAGACCCGGGCGTCTGGTGGTTGCTGTGCCGGAAAGCCACACCGGAAGAGATCGCAGAGGTGATGCGAAAGCTCGACGATGAGTCGGCTGTCGCGCTGGATTGGCTACTCGGAGACTGGCGTTGTCGGGAGGCCGTGCCGAGGCTCGTCAAGGCGCTCGACGCCTGGGACTTTAACGAAAAGAGTCAATGCTTAAGTATCGTTCACGGCTTGAGCACTATTGCCGATCCGTTGGCGGGGCCTTGCCTGGTTCGTGCCATCGAAAAGATGGAGAAATCAAAGCTGCACAAGAATCCAGAGACGCAACTGAAGGCGCTGGCAGGACTGATGCGGATGGGCGCGGACTTCCCTGAAGGGAAACAGACCCTGCAGCGGGTGATCGCCAGCGAGAGACGCTACAGCGTATTCCGCATGGTGGCGCTGGCCGGCATGGCCAGGCAATCACCAGACGAAGGATTGGCAATGATGCTGGCGGAAGTGGATGCCGCGCCACCTACCGCTCTGCCGGTGTTTCTGAAATATCTGGCAGATACGCGTCTGCCCGGAATCATGCCGACGTTGAGAAAGCACCTCAACGACCGTTACCCGCCGGCCGCGATGGCGGCCGCCGTAGGTATGCTCGGCATGGGGGAAAGCTCGGGTCTGTCGGTCATTCACAAACTGCGTTGGCGATCCGGAGGGCAGAACGACGAGATACAATCTGCGCTGATGGCTTATTGGAAGGCGGACACGCCGCCCGAACAAGTCAGCATGATTCGAGCGTGTCTGGACGCATTCTACCCCAATGCCTATCCTGCGAAACGCTGTGTCACGGGAGATGACTACAAACGGTGCTTCGAGAGTTTTGAGGCGTGGTGAGTTCAAGAGGATGCCATTGGTTTCATATCCTTGAAACAACGGTGTTGCGATCTCTCGATGCGAGCCAAATGCAGCAGTGGTAGGAACTGGAGCCTAGGTAGGCGGGAACCCGGAAGGAGCGTACGTGCAGGCGCGCTTGGCGAAGGCGTTGCTCAAACCGGGGGTCGAAAAAAGAGGACCAGACCGCTAGGCTGCCACCGGCACGGAGCGCCGTGACGCAGGATTGGATTCCTGCAGGCCCGTAGATATCACGATTGCGAACATCCGTAATGGGTTGGGGACCATTGTCGACGTCGAGCAGAATGGCGTCGAATACGCCGGGCGATTGGCGGATCACGTCGGCCACATCGCCGATCTTCAGCACCACGCGTGGATCCTGGAGCGGGTGATGCGTCAGCTCGCCCAGATAATCGCGGTTCCACCTGACAATCTCGGGGAGCAGTTCGGCGACGACCACCGTGGCGCGAGCGCCCAGCAGGTCGAGCGTTTGCCGCAACGTATAGCCCATTCCCAGGCCGCCGACTAGGACGGTGGGGGTCCGATGGCCCACACAATGGGCGCAGCCGATACGTGCCAACTCCAGCTCGGACTCGTGGGAGCGACTCAGCATTAGGTCCTGGCGATCCACGGTGATAATAAAGTCATCGTCATGCTGGATGAGCGCCAGCAGGCTGCCGTCCGGGGATTGCGTCGTGGCGAGTTGGGTTCGTTTTTTCATGGGTATGGCAAGATGTCGCGTAGTGCGCGGCCCCGGTAGCGCTCGATATAGAGTGGCGTCAGATCGCGCGCGCGGCGGCCGTCCGGTCATAACGCGGGGGTCAGCACGTGGACGAGCCGTGGAAGGGTCAGGTGTGGGATGCGCGTATATCACAATAATCCATGCCGGATGTCAACACGGAAAGAGGCGGGAGGCTCGCCCTCAGTCTCAAGACAACAGTGTGGATTCGCATGGACGAACGCACGTTTCCGGTTTATCATGTTCGCCACTGTTCGAGTCGGCATGTGCCAGCAACACGCAAAGGAGTGACGAATGAAATCGTTTTCGAAGGCCGGTGAAATTCAGGTCGGTGTGGTCGGATACGGCGGGGCGTTCAACATGGGACGCGCCCATTTCAACGAGATGCAGGCGGCCGGCATGACGCCGCGGGCCGTGGCGGAGATCGACCCGGAGCGTCTGGCCGTGGCGGCGAAGGAGTTCCCCGGAATCGAGACCTACCGGACCGTGGACGAGATGCTGCGAAAGTCGTCCGTGAACCTCGTGACGCTGATCACGCCGCACAACACGCATGCGCCGCTGGCGATGAAGTGCCTGAAGGCCGGCCGGCATGTCGTGGCGGAGAAGCCCATGGCCGTGACCACGGCGGAGTGCGACGCGATGATCGCGGCCGCCAAAAAGTCAAAGGTGGTCCTCTCGACCTACCACAACCGGCACTGGGACGGCATCATCCTCGGCGCTCTGGAACAAATCCGCTCCGGCGCCATTGGCGACGTGGTGCGCATCGAGATGGAGATGGGGCGGCTCGCCAAGCCGGGCGACTGGTGGCGCTCCAGCAAGTCCATCTCCGGCGGGATACTGTACGACTGGGGCGTGCACCTCTGCGAATACATCCTGCAGATGGTCGACTCCGATATCGCCGAGGTCAGCGGCTTCACCTGGAACGGCGTCTGGGCCGGGCAGACCCAGTGGAAGAAGGACACCATTGAGGACGACGGGCAGATCGTGATCCGCTTCACGAGCGGCGCCTGGGCGACGATCCAAATCACCTCGCTGGATGCCCGCCCCAACCAGCCGTGGTTCAAGGTGGTCGGCACCCAAGGGACCCTGACGCCGGACTGGTGGAATACCGAGATCACGACGCTAGATGGCGACAAGCGGGTCACCACGCAGATCCCCACGCCTCCGTCGAAGGGACACCTTTTCTACCAAAACATCGCGAATCATCTGGTCAAGGGGACCAAACTGGTAATCACTCCGGAGTGGTCGCGCCGGCCGATCCATATCATCGATCTGGCCTGCCAGAGCGCCAAGGCAGGGAAAGCCATGAAGGCGAAGTACAAGTAAGGGAGATAAGTATGGCAGCTCGCAAGATACGGATGGGGATGGTGGGCGGCGGACGCGGGGCGTTTATCGGAGGGGTACACCGCATGGCCGCTCAGTTGGATGGACAGATTGAGCTGGTCTGCGGTGCGTTCAGCGCCGATCCGGCCAAGTCCCAGGCGTCGGGCGCGGATCTGTTCCTGCCGGCCAACCGGGTCTACGGTTCATACGCCGAGATGTTCAAGCGGGAGAAGGAACTGCCTGAAGGTGAACGCATGGATTGCGTGAGCATTGTCACGCCAAACCACATGCACTATCCCGTGGCGAAGCTGGCGCTGGAGCACGGCTTCCATGTGATCTGCGACAAGCCGCTCGCGTTCAACCTCAAGGAGGCCCGCGCCCTGGCGGCTCTGGTGCGCAAGACCGGACTGATCTTCGCGCTGACCCACAACTACACCGGCTACCCGATGGTCAAGGAAGCCCGCGAACGGGTGCGATCCGGACAACTGGGGAAGATTCGCAAGATCGTGGTCGAATACCCACAGGGGTGGCTGGCTTCGCTGCTGGAGGCGACCGGCCAGAAGCAGGCCGACTGGCGGACCGATCCCACGCGCGCCGGCGCGAGTTGCTGCATCGGCGACATTGGCTCGCATGCGGAAAACCTGGCAGAGTACATCACCGGGCTGCAGATCGAGTCCGTCTGTGCCGAGCTGACCACGTTCGTCACGGGGCGGAAGCTGGATGACGACGGCAGCGTGCTGCTCCGGTTCACGGGCGGCGCCCGAGGCATTCTCAGCGCCAGCCAGATTTCGATTGACGAGGAGAACGCCTTGGCCATTCGCGTGTACGGCGAGAAAGGCGGTCTGGAGTGGCATCAGGAAGAGCCTAACACGCTGCTGCTGAAATGGCCGGACCGTCCGCGGCAGATTCTTCGCACCGGCGGCGGTTACGGCACCCTCTCGGCCCCGGCGCTCAAGGCCACACGCCTGCCGGCCGGTCACCCGGAAGGGTACCTGGAGGCATTCGCGAATCTCTACCGCAGCTTCGCCGCAGCCGTGACGCGGGCGCAGGCCGGGAAGAAGGTGCCGGCCGCAGCCCTGGATTTTCCGACCGTGGAGGATGGCGTGCGCGGCATGGCGTTTATCGAGACCGTGGTCAAGAGTTCGAAGAGCAATCAGAAATGGACCAAGATGCCGGCGCTGTAAGCCCGGCTCAAACAGGCGGATACTGTCATGGCTAGACCGGTTACTTTATTCACAGGGCAATGGGCGGATTTGAAACTGGAGACGCTTTGCCAAAAGGCAAAGGCGCTCGGCTACGATGGCCTTGAGTTGGCCTGCTGGGGCGACCATTTCGAGGTCGAGAAAGCGGATGCCTCCTATTGCAAGGCCAAGCGCGCACTACTGGAACAGCACGGACTCAAGCTGTTCTCGATCAGCACGCACCTCGTGAGCCAGGCGGTCTGCGACCGGATCGACGAACGGCACAAGACCATTCTCCCTCCGCACATCTGGGGCGACGGCAATCCGGAAGGGGTGCGCCGGCGCGCGGCCAGAGAAGTGATTCAGACGGCGAAGGCCGCGAAGCGGCTGGGCGTGAGCGTGGTCAACGGCTTTACCGGAAGTTCGATCTGGCCGCTGCTCTATGCCTTCCCTCCGGTCTCGTCGGCGATGATCGATGCGGGCTACCAGGACTTTGGTAAGCGGTGGAAACCGATTCTGGACGAGTACCAGAAACTCGGCGTGAAGTTCGCGCTGGAGGTCCATCCCACGGAAATCGCCTTCGACATCGTCTCGGCCGAGCGCGCCCTTGAGGCGGTCGACGGCCATCCGGCCTTCGGGTTTAACTACGATCCGAGCCACCTCGGCTATCAAGGTGTGGACTACGTGGCGTTCATCGAGCGCTTCCGCGACCGCATCTTCCACGTCCACATGAAGGACGTGGTCTGGCGCCAGATGCCGGGCCTGTCCGGCGTGTTCGGCGGACATCTGACCTTCGGCGATGCGCGGCGGTTCTGGGATTTCCGGTCACTGGGCCGCGGCAACGTGGACTTCGAGCGGATCATCCGCGCGCTGAATGCGATCGGCTACAGCGGCCCGCTTTCCGTGGAGTGGGAAGACAGCGGGATGGACCGCGAGGATGGCGCCCGCGAAGCCTGCGCGTTTGTCAAGCGGCTCGACTTCATGCCGTCCCGTGCGGCCTTTGATGCCGCCTTCGAAAAAAAGTGAGGACCCACATGATGACACACAAAGAACGCATGCTGAACGCCTTGAGTCGCAAATCCGTAGATGAACTCCCGCATGGGGATGGCCTGTGGGGCGAAACCCATCAGAAATACCTCGAGCAAGGCAAGCTGCAGAAGGACGAGGATGTCTGCACGCACTTTGACATGAGCTGGCGCGGGGGCGGCTGGCTCAACAGCACGGCCGATCTGGACTTCCAGGATCAGCTACTGGAGGAAACAGAAGAGACCAAGCTGGTCATCAATGGCAACGGCGCCACGTTGCGTTGGTTTAAGGCAAAAAGCGGAACGCCGGAGCATGTGGATTTCAAGGTCAAGGAACGGCCCGCATGGGAGGATTTGATCAAGCCGCACCTGCTCACGGTGGACCGGCGCCGCATCAACTTCGAGGGGTATCGCCACGAGAAGGCGCGGGCGGCGGCCGAGGGGCGCGCGTTCTGCTGGTCCGGCGTGGCGCCCTTCGAACAGATGCACCCCGTCTGCGGCCATGAGTACATGCTCATGGGCATGGCGCTCGACCCCGAATGGGTTCTGGACATGGTGATGACCTTCGCCAAGATGACACTCATGCATCAGGCCGTGCTCTTCGCCGAGGAAGGGGCGCCCGATTTCATGTGGTACTACGAGGACATGGGGTTCAAGGACAAGCCCTTCATGTCTCCGGCCATGTATCAGGAACTGGTCGAGCCTGGCCACAAGCTCCTCTTTGACGACGCGCATGCACGGGGCATGAAGGTGCTCGTGCATTCTTGCGGCTTTGTGGAGCCGCTGGTGCCGGGCCTGATCCGGGCCGGCATGGACTGCCTGCAGGCCATGGAGGTCAAAGCCGGCATGGACTTGCCGCGGCTGGCGGCCATGTTCGGCGACAAGATTGCTTTCTGCGGCGGCATCGACATCCGCATCATCGGAAGCAATGACCGGGCGCAGATCGAGGAAGAAATCAACCGCAAGATCATCCCGGTCCTGAAAGCCGGCAGCGGGTACATCGTCCACTCCGACCATTCGATCCCGCCGGAAGTGGAGCACGATACGCTCACCTGGTTCTTCGAACGAGCCAGTTCCATCGTCAGCCGCTTATAGACTCAATTCGCTTCCCTTGACACCTCGTAGAGGGAGGCGTACACTTTTCCCCATGTCTGTACTCGTGGAAAGAGATCACATCGGGATTTTTGGCAAAATGAACTCGGGCAAGAGCTCGGTGATGAATTTGCTGACCCAGCAGGAAACCTCGATTGTCGACCCGACACCCGGCACCACGGCCGACACCCAAATCGCCTTGCAGGAAATCCACGGCATCGGTCCGGTAAAGCTCTTCGATACGGCGGGATTGGACGAAACCGGGAAACTCGGCGAGAAGAAGCGCCACAAGACATTGAACGACTTGAAAGCATGCGACCTGGTGCTCCTGGTCATTGATCCGGCGACACGGGATATCCGCACCGAACAGGAAGTCATCGAGAAAGCGCGCGATTTAGACAAGCAAATCCTGA
>JBIJDW010000078.1:0-9973 GCA_044343885.1 Kiritimatiellia bacterium | reverse complement strand
GACGGGCGCTGAGTTTGGCCACCGCCTCGGACGGGATAATCGTTTTGCATCCCGGCCCGCCGTAGCCGGCGTGAACCCCGTTGACTTCAAGGGTGGGGTGAAAGGCGGTCCGGTGGATGGGCGGGATAGCCCGTTCGCCGCCCTCGGGCGGTGCGCCCGTTTCGCTGGCGTAGGCCGCTGCGTCAAACGGGACGGCTTCGGCCAGGCGACATTCGTTCGTGGTGGGGGCGGCCCAGCCGTCGAAGAATCCGGCGACGGCGATGCGGCCCTGCGGGTCGTGGAGCGAGGTGAGGAGCCGGGCCATTCCCTGGGCGGGGTTGGGGGCAAGCCCGCCGTGGGAGCCCGAATGGAGGTCATGCGACGGGCCGCGGAGAGTGATGGTCAGCGCCTGCATGCCGCGCAGGCCGGCGACGATCGCGGGCTGACCGCAGGGGTGCATGCTGGTATCGCAGACGAGGAGGATGTCGGCCGCGAGACGTTTGCGCCACGCCGGGTCATGGGCGCAGGCCAGCAGCGACGAGCTGCCGCACTCCTCCTCGCCCTCGATGAGCACCCGCAGCGTGGGCAGCGGCAGACCGGCGTCGATCCGCGCGGCCACGCCCTGCAGGAAGGCGAAGAGCTGCCCCTTGTTGTCCTCTGCGCCGCGGGCGTAGATGCGACCGTCCACGCAGACCGGATCAAAGGGCGGGTGCGTCCAAGCGGCGATGGGGTCTGCGGGCTGGACGTCGTAGTGGCCGTAAAACAGGACCGTGGGCGCGGATGGGACGCCGGGGCGTTCGGCCCAGACGATAGGCTGTCCGTCCGGAGGCAGGATCACTTCGACCTGAAACCCGGCAGACTTGAGCCAGCGCCTCAGCCAGGCCGCAGCCCGCGCGCAATGCGCCAGCGCCGACGCGTCGGCGCTGACCGATTCAATGCGCAACAGATCGCACCACGCCGTGAGGATGCGGTCGCGGTTGGCTGAGAAATAATCGTGGGTGGGTGGATTCATGGCGGCTGGCCCTCGGTGTTGGGCATGGTCATAATATGGGACAAGGTGATCCGGGGTTTTCGGAAGAGGTCGTCGGCCCAGGCGGAGAGGACATAGACGGCGAGCTGGATTTCGACGAGCGAGCGGACCGGGCGCATCGCAGGCGGGGCGTCGGCTCGGGCAAAGGCACCGGAGAGCAGGGCGATGAACCAGGCGCCCGCCGCGAAACGCGTATCGTGCCGCTCAAGCTCAGGCAGAAAACGGAAGACGGTCAGGTTTTCGGCAATCTGATACCGGTGCTGGGCGAAGAGACGGGTGATGCGCAAGGCGGTGTCGGCGCAGGACATCAGGTTGCGCGCCTCGTAGTGATCTTCGATTCCGGCCAAGGCGTGTCCCATCTCGGAGAGGAACCGACCGTGCTTGTCAGCCTCCAGCCGGGCGCTATTCGCCGTGAGGCGCCGGACCAGGTCGGCGAGCGCGGAATTATGGGTCTGCTCCTCGCGGGTCAGCATTTTGTAGAAGCCGTCCGGCACGCCGAGCAGGTCACCGGCGGCCACGGCAAAGGCTTTTTCGGCATTGGCGTTTGCGGTGGCGCGCATGCGGGGGATGATCGCATAGACGGCGGTGACATCGCCCTGCCGGCCGAGCGCGGCTGCGGTGGCGAGCGCGATGGATTCGATGCGGGTCGTGTGGAGGATGTCGAGCAGGGCGTCGCGGGCAGCGGGATTGGGCGTCCAGCCTAGGACACGGGACGCCTCGCGGACGACCTCGATGTTCGGATGGAAAAGGAGCGGGCGGACGCCATCCGCAACGATGGGAATCCAATCGGGCGTGTCGTCGGGCTGCTGCAGCAGGGCGCCCATCGGATTGAACATCGGTTTTTCGCGGAGGGCCTCGCGCAGCGTCTCGCGCAAGGCCCGCAGGGCACCGACGGTCAGATCGCTCTCTGGATCGCGGATCACGGCCAGCAGGCGGGTGATAGCCTCGCGAGAGCCGATGCGTCCGAGCGACACGACGGCGGCCTCCCGGACGTCGAGGGAGGGATCGCCGAGCTTGGCGCAGAGGTCCGTGACGGCGATCTCGGCGCCGGTGTCGCCGACCGCTTCGACCGCCCGGAGCCGCCGTTCGGGTGTCGCGGGGAGATTGATGATGCGGCCGTAATAGATGCCGGAGGCGAAGCGGAGCGGATTGACGGGAACCAGCAGGCTGATGGCGCGGCGCAGGCTGAGCGGCTCGCGCCGAACCCGGATCGAACGGAGCAGAGGCAGGGCGATGAACCAGGCGACGGCGGCGTGGCACAGACAGAGGATGTGGATGTAGTTCAACCGGGTCGAACCGCGTAGCAGCAGATTGAACCCATCGCCACAGCCGTCCATGACGAATCCGCCGATCAAGGGGCCGATCGCGCCTATCAGCCCGATCAGCGTCCACTGCACGGCCATCGCCACGGTGCGCCCGCGTTTGGGGGCGATCGCTGCGACGAGGCTGAGGTGGCAGAGCCCGATCACCGAGTAGAGGCCGGCGCACAGAAACGTGGCAAACCCCAGGAGCACAATCGCCTGTTTGGTGACCACGGTCAGATGCAGCAGGGGGATCGTGAACGAGACGGGATCATCCGTGATCAGGAACCAGGGGATGCCGAAGAAGGGGCAGATGATGATCATCACCGACGCTATGGTCTTGGGCCCCACGCGATCAATGATGTAGCTGGCGACGATTCCCGCGAGGATGCAACTCAGGGCGCCGGCGATCGGGGCGACCGACAATTCGGTGTAGGTGGCGTGCATGACGCGCTTCAGGTAGAGCGCGCTGAAGGATCCGATGATGGTGCAGGAGAGTGCCCAGAAGCCCATAGCCAGGGCGAGGTTGCGAAAACTGGGGTGGCGGAGCGGGACGAGGAGGCGCCGCGCCAGCGGGACGAGGCTCGCGGAGGGCTTGGCCGGGCGCTCGGGGACCGACCAATGGATCAGAATGTCGGCGACGCCCGAAATAGCCGCCAGAAAAAAGACACAGGCAAAGCCCAGGGTAGAGGCGTTGGGATTGCCCGCATCAAACGCATCGAGCATCCAGCCCGAGAGGCCCATGCTGACGAGGAAGGTGAGCATCGTCCAGCTCTGACGCGTGCTCCAGAACGAGCTGCGGGCGTTTTCCGGGATCAGATCGGCCATCCAGCTCTGCCAGACGGCGCTTCCCATGTTGCCGATCAGCCCGGAGATGCAGGAGATGCCGATGATGAGGGCGGCGGTCGAGGATTCCGGGCGAAGCCAGATGAGGACGGGGGGCACGAACCACAGGCACCGGCTGACCAACAGGCACCAGCGCCACACGGCGCGACGGCTGCTGATGCGCTCGGAGAAGATGGCGCTGACCAGCATCGAGGCCAAGGCCAGTTGTCCGAACATCGCCGCCAGGCCCTGGACTTTGCCGCTGGCTTGCAGCCGATCCAGCAGCATCGCATAGGGAATGCCGCCAGAGACCGCCGCAAAAAACATGCAGACGGACGAGGCGATGATGCTGCGACGCAAGCCGCGGTTGATGTCGCGATCACTGATGCTGTCTGGGCAGGAGATCATCGGCGCTTCCTTTTGGCCTCGGCCCCCTCGCGGGTCTCGTCAGACCACTCCCGCGAAAATCGCACCGCCCGCTGTGTGATTTCATTCCAGCCCAACCGCATGGGAACCCCTCGTTGTTGTAACGGTTTGAAGGATACCAACTCGCGGGGGGTGTGGCAAGGAGACTCTAGGTGGATCCCTTAGCGGTGCAAAGGAGGAAACGGGCGGTGAGGGGTGTTGCTGTCGTGGTCGATCAAGCTGCTGTCGGACTGCCGGCGACGCCAGGCGAAGACACCCGTCATGACGATGCCGCCGAGAACCACGATCCCCAGCACCAGACTGGCGGTACGCCACGTGGAGCTGACGGATTTTCCCGCTGCCGATTCCGGGATGATGCGGGTGGCGTCGGGTTGTTCGGAGGAGGCCGTGAGATTGGTGGCCGCAGGGGGTGGAGGCGGGGGCGGAGGAGCCGGCGGCAGGGCGGCAAAGGCACGGTTAAGCGCTTCGGCCGCCGCCTTGTCGCGTGTTTTTCCGAAGGTGGCCACGCTACCGCAGACCACCACAAAGACCCGGCGGTCGTTGCGCATGGCCGTGACGATCGCGGAGTAACCACCCGCCAGGATGTAACCGGTCTTCAAGCCGTCAACGCCGGGAAAGGAAGCCATCAGGCGGTGGTTGTGGTTGCGCATCACGAACGGCTTGGGCGTCGTGCGAAAGGTCCGTTCCTTGGTCGATGAGTATCGGATCACATCCGGGTAGGCGTTGACCAGCGCGCGGCCGAGAAGGGCGAGATCTCTCGACGTGGAAGAATCGATTTCTTCTGCCTTACGCGGCGGGGTTGGGGGTAGACCGTGGCAGGAGTAGAAGTGGGTATTCGTCATCCCCAGCGCCTGGGCTTTCTGATTCATCAACTCCACAAAGGCGGCCTGGGAGCCGGCCACATGAATGGCGAGCGCGGCGGCGGCGTCATTGGCCGATTGCACCATCAGGGCGTAGATGAGCTCCTCGACGGTAAAGACTTCGCCTTCCTTCAGGTAGACCTGTGACCCTCCCAAGCGTGTGGCTTCGGCACTGGCGGTAATCGGATCTGTCAGGCGGGCGGAACCCTGCTGGATCCGGTCCATCACGACGAACAGCGTCATCACCTTGATAACACTGGCAGGGTAGACAGTGGCATCGGCGTTATCCTCGACAAGTACCTTGCCCGTGGCGCCGTCCACGGCAATCAGCCCGAGGTAGGGGTCGCGGGAGATGACCGGGACGCCGCGGACGGAGGTCGGCCGGGCGGGGGGCTTGACGACGGCGGAGGCTTTGGGTGCCGCTTTTGCGGCGGTCTTTCTGGGGGTTTCTGCACGGGTGGTCAGGGTGGAGAGAACAAGCGTGACGACGAGAGCGTTTAGGATGGTTTTCATGGGTGTGATCGGCTCCGATGCGGTTAGCACGGCGCTAATACCGTGCGATGAGGTGGCATCTTTGCGTTTTTGCGCGCTGGAGTCAAGAAAGGTTTCGCACAACGATCGCGGAGACGCTGATCGTGACAAGCGCCGATCCGGTAGGAATCACGATCAGCATCGGCGTGGCCAGATTTATCGTTGGAGAGACCCGTGACGGCCTGCTGGCCCGTGCCGATAGAACTGGCGAACTCGGGTTAGCTAGACGCAATGCGTGTCCACGACGGATCGGTAGACGGCCTCGGTGCGATTCACCATGGCGTCGTCCGTCAACTCTAGGCGTGCAAAAGTCCACAGGGGTTCGAAGGGTCTGCCGTAAGCAGGTAGATCGGCGAGCGCCGTGTTGACTGTGGCGGCCAGAGCGGTGGGATTCTCAGCCGGAACCATCGCCTCTGGCGGGAGAAAGCCCAGCATCCCGCCCACGGCCGTCGAAACGACCGGAAGCCGCGCCTGAAGCGCTTCTACCAGCACCAGCGGCATGCCTTCCCGCCGCGAGGCGATGACCATCAGATCGGCCGTCCGGAGCAGCGATTGGATGTCCGCGCGGAATCCGGTGAACGTCACGCGCGACGACACATCAAGCTGGCGGGCCAGGGCTTCAAGGGCTGTGCGATCCGGGCCGTCGCCGACAATCATCAACCGGGCAGATGGGACATCGGCCCACGCGCGCAGCAGCACATCAAAACCCTTGACCGAAACCAGACGCCCAATCGCAATGACGAGCGGGGGATGGTTGTCCGGGCCATGATCGGGAGGACAATCCGACAGCGGCACGCCGTTCATGACCACGTCAACCGGAAATCCGGCCAGCGCGTTGGCGACCGTCTGGCTCACGGCAATGACGCGGTCAAACGCGTGCAGAAAGGCTGTCCGCCGTTTCAGTCCATGCACCGTCGTAATGCGTATGAAGGCGTCAAACAAAAGGGGCACGGCGATCATCATGGCCGCTTTGCTTCCATGAGCATGAATGATGTCGGGGGCCATCCGACCGATCAGTCGCCGCAGTCGAATCAGGGTTATGGGATTATGCCGGCTGGACAACAGCCCGTTGAACGGGATGACGCGAACGTCGGGATGAAACTTGTTCGTGAACCAGTCGGGAGCCACGACCGTGACGGTCTGGCGCCGACAAAGCCCGTTGCAGAGGGCGATCAGGTGGTTTTCCATGCCGCCCGGCGCGGCGCTCGCGATGATGTGGCAAATATGCATGTGTGACCGGTGATCATTCCGTGCGGGTCAGGAACGGACAATAAATAGGAGTCAGAAAAACGCTGCTACACATTACTTTTCCGAAGGGTGATCGAACCGCTGCCGTTCGCAGGGCATGCGGCTGGACAGCAGGCCTTGTAGGAAGCGAACGCCGTAGACGAGATGCGTGGCGATGATGCCGAGCCAGACAAGAAGCCAGTCGAGCGGCCGCTTGCGGCTGGCGGCCAGGCCGGTGATCGCCAGGTAGGCAGCGACGCCGCACAGGTAGGCGCACGCCAGCCACGGGTGGAGTCCGGCCAGGGGCGCGCCCAGAATGAGGCCGAGCACGAAGAGCGACGGCAGCATGTAGGCCGGGCGGCGCGACGTGGCGGGAAAGCGCTTGGCGAAGAAGCCGCGGTGCAAAGCGTAGCGTCCGACCTGCCGCAGATGCGGACCGAAGAGCGCGCGCCGATGGTGGGCGACCGAGGCCCACGGGTCGTACACAATGCGCCGCCCAAGCCGGTGAACGATCTCGGAACAGAGGATCGTGTCCTCGCCCGGCCAATACGCCGTGTTGAATCCGCCCAGATCGCGTAACACGTCGGTCCGGACGATGAGATTGCAGCTCGGCAGGTCGTCCACCGAGCGTACCCGCCCCGGCCGGTATCGGTAGACACAGGCGCCGGAAACAAGCCGGTTCGCATAAACGGCGCCCCCCAGTTGCGCCAGCCAGGGGTCGCGCGGCGGCGTGACGCCGGGACCGCCGACCGCAGCGATACCGCTGTCGGAGAAATAGGGAACGGCGTGCGACAGCCAGTCGGGATCGGGGATCGTGTCGTCATCCAGAAACGCGACGAGGGAGCCGCGCGCCTCGCGAATGCCCCGGTTGCGCTTCTCCGAAGGGCGGATGTGGCCGGTCGGAATGACGCGCAAACCGACGGCAGGCGCGGCTTCAAGCTGAGCGGCGAGATCGGGGAGCACCAGAGTCTCGATCCGCGTATACGTTTGCCGGGCGATGCCCGCGAGGCATTCGTCAAGATAAGGCGAGGGGGCGGGGCAGGCAATGATGATCGACACCAGCGGCAGGGGATCGGGCAGGGGATGAACTTCGACGCTGGGATAGTAGCGGAGGATGCGGAGGCGGTAAAAGATGGCCAGGGTGTCAACCATGACGTGCTTGACGGTTGAGAAGCTCAGGCACCCGACTTTGTTGCCGAATTCCATGCGGATCGGTGCTTCGGCGACGCGGTACCCCTTGGCATGGCAGATCGCCAGCATCTCCAGATCAAAGGCAAAACTTTTGCAGAGCATGCGCTCGAAAGCCCAGGCGATGGCCTCGCGGCGGAACAGCTTCATGCCCGTCTGGGTGTCGGTCACCGGCAGGCCGACGAGGATGCGGACGAGGGTGTAGTAGACCCAGCTCGAGAGTCGACGATGCCACGGGTAGTCAATCTGGGATTGCGGATGGCGTTTGGAGCCGATCACGATATCGGCGCGCTCGGTCTGCATCACGGTGAAGAAGGTGGGTATCCGTTCGGGGGAGAGATCGAGGTCGCCGTCGAGCAGCAGCACATGGGTTCCGGAACAGGCTGCCAGACCGGCGCGCAGCGCCGCGCCTTTGCCTGCGTTAGCCCCCAGCAGCACGGGTCGCACGATTTCTGGGTTGCGTTCGGCCGCGGCCCGCAACTCGTTCGCTGTGTTGTCGCGACTGCCGTCGTCCACCACGACGATCTCAAACGGAATGTGGCTGTCGAGCAGCATGCGGACGCGGTCGATGTTGGCCGCGATCGAGGGGCCGAGGTTGTAGGCCGGCATGACCACGCTCAATCGGCCGTTCGGACCGAGACAGGCCCGCGCGGCGGACCAGTCGTCCGAAAACCCCGTATTTTTGTGTTTGCGCGTGCTACTCATCACTCCAGATATCTCCGTATGCGCGTATTCTATCAGGTTGCGTGCTGGGTGTCACCCGCTTGCAGGTGGAGTCCAGCAATTCTAATTATGAGGCGATTGAGTTATCGGGGTCGGGGTCGGTATCGGAATCGGGGTCGAATTTCCGTTGGTTTTATCGATACCGATACTGATACCGACCCCGACGCCGATGGTCCCATCTCCAAAATTAGAATTGCTGAGGGGAGTCTGATCCGGCCTGCTTCGCGAGAACGAGCAGCCGCAGTAATTCTGCCGATAGAGGCCGAGCGAGGAACTGAGCACCCGGGCGCGGCCGAAGCCGTCGTCCTTCTTGAAATCCATGGCTAGGAAGCGATCCTCCGCGAGTTCCCGGCCGATGGCGAAGATGACCGGAGACGATTTGTGGGGGCTGGTGGTGAGGCTGGTCGTGAAAGCGTCGAACCCGGCCTGCCGCATCTGGTCGCAGGCGCGGGAGAGGCTGTAGCGGAAGCACAAGGCGCAGCGGCTGCCGCGCTCCGGGGCGTTCTCGTGGCCGGCCACGGCTGCTCGCCAGGTGTCGCGGTCCGGGGCGTCGACGAGAAGCGGCGCGTTAAAATGCGCGGCCAGCCGTTCGACGTGCAGCAGCCGCAGCGCGTGCTCGGCGAGGGTGTCGATGTTGTGATTGCTGAAGAACAGGGTCACGGCGTGGCCGAGGCCGAGGAGGCGTTCGACGGCGGTCGAGGCGCACGGGGCACAGCAGGCATGGAGGAGTACGCGCATGAGAATCACAGTTGCAAAAGGAAGAGCATGGCGAGGGCGGTTTGAGCGTCGGCCGTGGACTCGTGGGACGTGCCCGTGGCCGGCCAGAAACCGGCGCCGGGCATCTGGGGGTCGTGTTGCTGACGGGCGACCAGCTTGCCGGCCAGTTGCTCCCGCCAGTCGGCTGGAGTGACGACGAGGCCGGCGGGGATGGCGCGGTTGATCTCGGTAATCAGGAGGACCCGATCACCCGAAAGCAGAGAGGCCTGGGCGGTGTCCAGTTTGAGCGGCTTGGCGGCATTCACGGTTCCGGATGACGGCCATGGGGTCTCGGCGCCTGTGGCCAGCGCCGTCCAGAAGGTGTTGGTGCCCAAGTCGGAGGTGCGGCGCAGCCACGCCTGACCGCGATCAACGGCAGCCCGGACGTTCGTGTCGGCGGGCATCTGTCGTAGAGCCAGGATGGCGTAGGCGGTGGCCAGACGGTTGCTGTTTCCCCAATATCCGCCGGGCTGCTGTTCCGTCCGCAGCCACAGCCCCGCGCGGCTCACCGCTGCGTCGGCCTCCTGCTGCAGCGAGAGGTGAAGACGCCCCCCCGGCAGTCGGGGCGCAGGCGACTCCCGAACGATTCCGGAAGAATCTGCCCAGCAGCAACGGACAGCCAGCGCGGCACAAATGAAAAAAAGAGGTTTCATGATCGAACCATCGCCTTTCGTTACAATCGCTCAACAGGGTCACAGCATACCATAAGCGACTTACAGTGAGAAGGGGAGGCGACCGGGGCCTTTCTGGTCGAGGCGGGGGAGGAGGCTCTCCAACTGCGCGACCAGCGCCTCGCGATCTCGGGGCAACCGGCCTTCCAGCGGCACGGGATTCGAAGTGTGGTTGGCGCGGAAGACGGTTTGCGTGAGTTCCAGTCCGCGCAGGATCCGGATCAATTCGCCGACGGCGTCGTATTCCGAAGCCGTTCGATAACCCTCAAACATGTCGGCGCCCGGCACCTCCACAAACCGTAGGGCGGACAGGAGGCGCGGCTGCATCCGGTTCAGCGCCGCCGCCGTCGCGTCCGCATGCCGCGCCGTCCCGGCTTTGCCCCCCAATCCGAGCAGCACCATCACCGAGCACTTGAGGCCGGCCGCCTGTGCCCGCCGCACGGCCTCGCACATGCC
>JBIJDW010000398.1:0-3082 GCA_044343885.1 Kiritimatiellia bacterium | reverse complement strand
GGAGATTCGCGTGTACGAGTAGGTGTAAGAGTAAGGGAAGACCACTCCGGCCGACGGTCCGTACTCTTACACGTACTCGTACACTCCGATCTCTTGAACCACAAGCGGAGCGCAATTGGAATGACAGTCGGAGAAACATGGATCGCAGCCATGCTCAGGCAACTCTCAAAGGCGGCCAGGGATGACATCTAGCTCTCACCCTTCGTCCCACACTTCGTCGCACACTTTGTCGTTTACGCTTCGTCGCACACTTTGTCGGCTCATCCCGTTCGACGGCTTGAGCATGGCCCCGCTTCCCCTTCAAAAAAATCCTCCCACAAACCCGGAAGCGCCAAGAATCAGCAACGGTGTTGGGCGTTAAGAAGATACCACGGCAGCATGATCTTTGGCAAGGGAGGTGCTTGTAAATCCAGCAATTCTAATTATGAGGTCGATTGAGTCATCGGGGTCGGGGTCGGTATCGGAATCGGGGTCGGGGTCGAATTCTTTGCTTTCTCGTCGATTTCGGTCCCGATCCCGATTTGGATCCCGATAGCGGCTGTCATAATTAGACCCCATCCGAAAAGGTATCCCAAGATTAACCGTTGGAATTCCGCGTAGTTTCTGATCCGTACTCGTACACGTACTCGTGCACTCCTATCTCTTATCCCCTCTATCTCGTTCAATTTTCCGAGATTCGCGTGTACGAGTAGGTGTACGAGTACGTGTTTCTTCGGCTTTGCCCGGCTTCTTGCCCTCCGACCCTTTTCAGACAGGCTCTAATTATGGCACATCCCTACAGTCGAAATCGCTATCGGGGTCGAATTCTTTGCTTTCTCGTCGATTTCGGTCCCGATTCCGATTTGGATCCCGATAGCGGCTGTCATAAATAGAATTTCTGCGCTCCATCGTTCCGTCTTCGTCTCCCTGTAGCGGCGATCTCTGATCGCCGATCTCCGGCGGTCGGAGACCGCCGCTACAGTGAATCGCAAGTCGCTCAGGCTTCGTCATGGCCCTCGTTCACGGATCGCCCGCTCTTTTAGCTCACGCTCGCGGTCGATCTGCGGCTTGCGCTCGATCTGCGCCATGGCTTCCGCCGCCTGTCGGGCCTGGCGCTGCGCCTCGGTCTCAAGTTCGCCGGCTAGAGTGAACGCGACAGGACCGAGTGTTGCCTTGCCGGCGACGCTCTCCTCGGAGACCAGCCGATAGTCGAATTCGACCGTCATGGCGTACCTGCCGGCAGGTAGGCCAGCACTCTCATGCCACTCAATCCTCTTTCCGGTGTCGGAGGGCTCGCCTTTCAGCAACCGGAAGCGGAAGGGCCTGCCCAGTTCGATCGGTTGGACGGCCGTCTCGCCGGGCGCCAGTCGCGCGCTGAACGGAGCCGGCACGGCCTCGAACTTCGCGGCGCAGTACCCCTCATACTCGGTGTCGCGATCCGCCGCCTTGATGTGGTATTTCCAATAGTAGTGCGCGCAGCCTGTGGTAAACGTGTAGGCCTGCCGCGACACGTTCTTGACGGTCACCTTGAACTCCAGCGGATCCTTGGCCACGAACACCGTCTTGTCTGCTGCAAGGGTGAAGGACACCACCCCCTCCGGCGCGGCCGTCACGGCGGCGGGATCGGGCAGAACGCGGTCGGCGGCGGGTTCTCCATCCAGCACCTCCCAGGTCGGGGCGTGGCCGCTCTTGCCCCCGCAGTGACGATAGACCAGCCAGCCCCACGGTGTGCGAACACTGTAATCGAGGCTCTTCGGAAACGGTGGTAGCGTTGGCTTGCTGCCGTCGTAAGTCAACTGGCCACCCCAGCAACTGGGGTTGCGGCCTCCACCGGACCATATCTTGAGTTCACCGTAGTCGTACTCCCATTTGCCAGAGACGTACTTGTGCGGCTTGTGCGGCTCGATCTTCCCCGCCGCGCCCGCTGCCGGGGCGTTCCGCCCGCTGTCTTCCGTTGCGGGGGTTGGTGGCGGCAAGCCCTTCGGCTCCGCTTGCGCCGACACGGGCGTGGCCGGCGGCGTCAGCATTTCCTTGGCGACAATGACGCCGCCTCCGGCGACGACGACACACGCGGCCGTAACGAGGGCTGCGGTCTTGAGTTGGGCTATGAACATCATCTGAATCGCTCCTTTTGTCAATGCCGCGACGTTCGCCGAAACCGCACCCGTTCCGACGCCCGACGCCAGTTTGCCCGTCGCGGCCAGGCTGGCGGCCTGGACCGTGGCGGATATGAATGTTGCCGGGAGCACAGCGGCCCCGGCTTCCGCAGAAAGCAGGGTCGTCAACGCGCCGACCGACCCGACCGTCACCCCGCGCCGGACCAGCTTCTTGCGCAGCAGTTCCCGCGCGCGAGCCAACCGGGTGCGCAAGGTGTTGGGATTGAGGCCAAGCATACGCCCGACCTCGTCCAACGATCCCCCCTCCAAGTGGAACAATACCAACGGCTGCCGGTAACGCTCGGGCAACTGATTCAGCGCGGCATCCAGTTCAGCCCGAAACAGGCCGGTATCGGGATTGGCCGCGACCGCCGCAGGTTGTTCATGCATGGCGACCTCCTCCCGTTGTTGCCGGCTGCGGCGAGAACGTTGAACGTCCAAGGCCACTCGCCAGGCAACCTTGTGCAACCAGCCGCCAACTGATTCGGCCTTGCACAACGCCGACGCCTTGCGGGTCAGTATCAGAAAGGCCGCCTGCGCAACATCCTGTGCCTCGTGATGATCGGCCAACACCCGCAACGCCACCCCATGCACCATCTTCCCATGACGGTTTACCAGTTCCGCAAACGCGGTCTGGCCTTTTCCGGTCAAGAATTCCGCCAGCAGTTCGCCGTCGCTTGGTCGAGAAGGTTCCGTCATTGATCAACTCCTGCATTCCACTCTATCTAACGGAGCCGGTCGGCGCCATGTTTCAGAATTCCACCTCCCACCTTCCCCGTCTACCGCTTCGGCGGGGCGGCTTCGCGCACGACGGCGCCGTACGGCTCGCTGAGAATCAGCAGCGACAGCCGCTGGGCATTGTCCACCTCGCTGGTGTTGAGCGAGGCGTAGTCGAACCGGCCGCGCAGGTCGGTGTAACCGTCCTTGACGAACTTGACCTCGCCGCT
>JBIJDW010000397.1:0-3086 GCA_044343885.1 Kiritimatiellia bacterium | reverse complement strand
TGCTCGGCCTCCTCAAAAGCGAGGTTGGCCAACAGATAATCGGCCTGGGCGCGGAATTCGGTCTTCGGGAAATCCCGGATTGCCTCTTCCAGCAACTTCTTGCCTTGCGCGATCGTCCGGCGGGCGGTCTCATCTTCTTTGAGCGCGCGATATTTCTTGGCCAGCTCAAAATAGGACTCGGCCATCGTGAACTGGGTCTGGACCGCGATGCTCGCATCGTTGAAGCGCTTGGTGAAAGGCATGACCAGGGCGTCGGATCCCTTGAACACCGAAAGTGCGCGATCCAGCTTACGTCCGTCCCGATCCGTGTACCGGAGTGTGATCGTGGCGCCGTAAGGAACGCCGATCTCATCGGCCATCCGCGTTTCGTTCGTCATGCCCTCATAGACGAGTTTGAGGCTGCTTTTGTACACCCCGGTGTTTTCGAACGTCTCCATGAGCGAAACCTTCTTGGCGTTCTCCTCGACGCCATTGATGACCACCGAGACATCGATCGTGTCCTTTTCCATGGTGCGATTGGCCATCAGATCCACCACGCGCAGATACAGCCGATCCCCCACATAAAGCTCCGTAAGCGGCGCCTGGTACCGCTGATCCATGACCTCAAACATCGGATCACCAAACATGGTGACATCCCACACTTCCCACGTCGGCTCGGCCCCGGCGGGGGCGTTGTTGAGCGCGACGCGCAACCGGTCATCGGGCCGTACGCGCAGCGTCGGCCACGGGAACTTGCGCGTGATGCTCGCCGGCTTTCCATCCTCCGTGATGCATTGGACGCCGAACCCGCCCATCTCCACGCCTTCTTCTTCCGGATCCTGATACGTCGGCATCTTCATCTGATCCATCGAGCCGGGCGCGGTGGTGATTTTGAACATGTAGCGGCCATCGTCCTGCACCGTCCCGGCGAACTTATCGACGATAAGCTTGGGCTGCTCGTACGTCAAAGGCACGCTGCCGCCGTCGCCGCCGCCGCCCAGCAGCGCCCGGTAACGAATCGTTCCTGGCAGGCTCGGGTCAAACGGTGCGCCATTGGTGACCGCCGGCTGCATGCCAGCTGGCAGGATTTGGACAGAAATTTCGGCCTCGCTGAGCGCGGAGAACGCCAGATAGGGGTTGAGCAGCTCGACCGTTAAGGTTCCGCAGAACGGGATCTTAACCGGCCCCTTTGCAATCGGGCTTTCCGGGCGCACACCAGTCAACGAATACCCCGGACGAATCGTCTCCGTGACGACCTCTTTCTTGTCGGTCGCCTTGGCGGCGGCCGGCGCGGTCGCAGATTTCTTCACCATGTTCTCGCCCAGTGGCTTCGACGAAAAATCAAACACGCGCATCTGGGACTTCATCCACTCGAGCGGCGGCTGAAGCTGCACCACCCGGTCCCACGGTATACCATAATCGAGATTTTCCTTGTCGCGGTAGGTGATCACGAGGTCGTCTTCCAGACTGGTTTTGATATCGGCTCCCCGCTTGGGATCGTCCACTATCGGGAAGAACCGACCGACGAACGCGCCGCTGACCGGTTTGGTTTCAAGCAGCACCAAGTCGGTCTTGTTGCCCGTGATCGTCGAGCGAACATGCACCTGGACCTTGTCCGGGGCCGCAGTCTCGTCTGCATCGGGGTCGGTGACCATGATTGCCATCGGTAAGTCCGGACGGAACCGATTGTTCGGCATCAACAACGCCCGGCGCTCGCCATCCTTCGTCACATCGCTCTCAATCAGATAGGCCTGCAGCGATGCATTGAAGAATGTGGCGGACAGGAACGACTCGAGTATCTTGCGCGCCGGCGTGAGCGCGGTCGTGTCTTCGTAGGTGATCGTTATCTTGTCACCCGGGACGATCTCGAGAATATCGTTGGTGCGCATGCCGATGAGATTATCTTTTGACGGGAGGATCTGCTTGCCCTCGACATCGGTCAGCGCGATCTTCCGAATTTCCGGGTGCGCGGCCTCGAAATCAAAGATTCTGAGACGTAGCGTACGGCCACGGGATTCGGGAGCGAATGCGACATCAAACACGGTGCCATTGGCGTTGGCTTTGATTTCAGTGGGCTTGAACCCCGGCGGCGCCTGGTGTTCCGGCCACTCGGCGGACGTGAAGATGGTATCGGGGACGGGTGCGACGTAGGGGTCCGCGTCAACGTCCCACAGAATCTGATAGTCTCCTTCGGTCGCATCGCTGGGGATCAGAGCATACAGGTCGAGCGTATGGTACCCGCGGGTCAGCGTGAAGATTTGGCCCAACGATTCGGGATTCGGCCCCTTCTGCAGGAGACCCTGGGCGCCGTCAATTGCGAGATACTTTTTCACCGTCGGAAGGATCTTCGCCGCCGGCTCAGTCTCAGGCGGCCGCGTTGTCTGCACATTGAAAATACGCTTCTGCCGTTTCGCAACGTAAAACGACCCCTGCAAGTGGGCCAGCGTCAAGCCACTGGCGCTCTTGCCGCCGAGCTTCGCATCGGCCGCGCGGGCCGTCTGGCTCAGATCCCCGGTCATCTTGCCCGGCATGGTCGCAATCGGGTTATCGAACTGTAGCCGGCCCACATCAAAGTAGTCCTTGATCAGAGCCATGTTTTCGGCCGCCGTAGTGCCTTTAATCGAAGTTGCGGGCAGCCCATAGTTGATCAGGCGCAGACGCAGGGAGCCGTCCCACTCAGCCGCAGCGATCGGCCACGATCCGACCGCCGAGAACGAGGAGCCATTCATGGACGTTTCGAGAGCGAACCGTTTAAGCTTGCGACTGGGCACGTCCGCCGTTAGCGTCAGTTTGCCAAAGGCGATATTGTCCTTCATGTCAACGGTAAACGTCTTGCTTCGATTATCATCGTCCGCCCCCGCCCACGGGAGCAGCGTCGAGTCGGGGACGATCACCGATGTGGGGTCGCGCCCCTCTAAGGTATCGGAGGCGAAGGCGGTGGCCGGAGCCGACAGCGTCGCCAGTTTGCCCTCAAATAGGCCCGAGTGGGTATCCGTTTCCGTCAGAACCACGCGGTTGACCTTGTCCCCGCTCGTCGCCATGGCCTTGACCGTGATCGTGTCTTTCTGGGGCGTCGTGTTGCGGTCCTGATCAACCACACGGATATA
>JBIJDW010000396.1:0-3092 GCA_044343885.1 Kiritimatiellia bacterium | reverse complement strand
TACGGACGCATGGTCCGGGGGTGTCGGCGCGTTGCGCCTCAACCCCCGGCTAATGGCGGGCATCCCTCCGGGATGCATCCCCCGCAAACCGGAGGTTTGCCAGCCGTTAGCCGGGGGTCGAGCGAAGCGACACCCCCGGACATGACGCCACGCAGGTTCCCGCAAACCGGAGGTTTGCCAGCCATTAGCCGGGGGTCGAGCGAAGCGACACCCCCGGATTTGACGCCACGTGAGTTCCCGCAAACCGGAGGTTTGCCAGCCGTTAGCCGGGGGTCGAGCGAAGCGACACCCCCGGACATGGAAATGAAAACGAATTGCATCCCGGAGGGATGCCAGCCGACGTGCGGCGACGCACGATTCGCGAATGCCACGAAAATGGAGAGTGGAAAATGAGCGCCCATTCTCCATTATCCACGGTCCTTTCTCCATTGATCCCGCCCGGCTACAAACAAACCGAGGTCGGCGTCATCCCGGAGGAGTGGAATCCTGATTACATCGAAAACTTCGCTGTCATCACCACCGGCAGCAAGAATACCCAAGACCGCATAGAAGACGGGCTGTATCCATTCTTCGTGCGTTCACAAACGGTCGAGCGCATCAACAGCTATTCGTTTGAAGGCGAGGCGGTGCTCACTGCGGGCGACGGTGTGGGAACGGGCAAGGTGTTTCACTACATCAACGGGAGATTCGATATTCACCAGCGTGTGTATCGAATCTCGAATTTTGCAGAGCGCGTAAACGCATACTTCTTCTACCTCTATTTCAGCACGCACTTCTACAACCGCATCATGCAGATGACCGCGAAGTCATCCGTCGATTCGGTTCGACGGGACATGATTTCACGGATGCAGGTGGCATTGCCTCCGACCGAAGCCGAGCAGCGCGCCATTGCCACGGCGCTGTCGGACGTGGACGCCCTGCTGGCCCGGCTGGACCGGCTCCTCGTCAAGAAGCGCGACCTCAAACAGGCCGCCATGCAGCAACTCCTCACCGGCCAAACCCGCCTGCCAGGATTCAAGGGGAAGTGGGAGGTGAAGCGACTGGGGGATGCGGGAAAGTGTCTGCGCGGCGTGAGCTACAAAGGCGACAGTGACCTTTCTACGCACGACATGCCCCACACGAAGAGGCTTCTACGATCCAACAACGTTCAGAACGCCATCGTCGTCACCGATGAGGTTCAGTTCGTGGATGCTGCGAGGGTGTCTTCGCACCAAATACTCCAGCAAGACGACATCCTCATTTGCATGGCCAACGGCAGCAAAGCTCTCGTCGGTAAGGCTGGTTTCTTCATGGTGGTCGATGGTCACGAATACACTTTCGGCGCATTTATGGGCTGCTTTCGCACGAACACCTCCGAGGCCAATCCTGCCTTTGTCTTCTACCTTTTTCTGACCGGGCGATACCGTGATTACATCAACAACCTGCTTGCCGGGTCGAGCATCAACAACCTGAGACCGAGCAGCATTGAGTCGCTGGAGTTCTCCTTGCCCCCCCTCCCCGAACAAACCGCCATCGCCGAGGTGCTGACGGAGATGGACGCCGAGCTGGCGGCGTTGGAGCAGCGGCGGGAGAAGACCCGCGCCCTCAAGCAGGCCATGATGCAGGAACTCCTCACCGGGAAGACGCGATTGATTTCACGCGGAGTCGCGGAGATGAAACCATGAAGAACCAACCCCAACCCGAGTCAGACTTGATCCTATACCAGACGGAGGATGGCCGGACGCGCATCCAGTGCCGGTTTGAGAACGAAACAGTCTGGCTCACGCAGCAGCAAATGGCGGAGCTGTTCCAGACCACGCCGCAGAATGTGACGCTGCACCTGAAGGCTATTTATGCCGAAGGCGAGCTGACGGAGGCGGCAACTTGTAAGGATTACTTACAAGTTCGATTCGAAGGTGGTCGCGAGGTCGCCAGGAAGCTCCGCCACTACCGCTTGGAGGCCATCCTGGCCGTCGGTTTCCGTGTGCGCAGCCATCGCGGCACGCAGTTCCGGCAGTGGGCGATCGGACGCTTGCACGAGTATCTGGTGAAGGGTTTCACCATGGACGACGAGCGGCTCAAGAACCCGCCGGGCAAGGGCCAAAAGGATTACTTCGATGAGCAACTGGAGCGCATCCGCGACATCCGTTCCTCCGAACGGCGCTTCTACCAGAAGGTGCTGGATATTTACGCGACGAGCGTGGACTACACGCCAAACACGGAGATGTCGCAGCAGTTCTTCGCCACGGTGCAGAACAAGATGCACTGGGCGGCGCACGGCCAGACAGCGGCGGAGGTGATTCATGCGCGAGTGGACGCGCAAAAGCCGTTCATGGGGCTGCAGACGACGCGGCCCGGCGGCATTATCCGCAAGGAGGATGTGTCCATCGCCAAGAACTACCTCGACGCTGAGGAGCTCGGCACGTTGAACCGCATCGTTAACGCCTACATCGAATTCGCGGAACTGCGGGCGCTGCAACGGAAGGTGATGACGATGCGGGACTGGATCGCCAAGCTGGATGAGTTCCTGAAGCTCTCGGAGCATGAACTGCTGGATCACGCGGGCAAAATCACCGCCGAGCAGGCGAAGATGAAGGCCGAGCTGGAATACGACCACTACCGGAAACTGCTGGACGCACATCCACGCGCCGTGGATCTTGATTTTGACAAGGCGGTGTCGGAATTGAAAAAGCTGCCGAAGCGGCGCAACCCAAAGCCACCGAAAGACCCCCATGTCTGAAATACCCCGATCCGAGCGCCGCACCCAAAACCGCGTCGTTGCCCTGTTCACGGACGCTGCCCGGCCTGATTATCTTGGCTACCGCTACCTCGGCGACTGGCACAAGCGGGAGAACAACCGCTGCATCGAGGTGGACTTGCTTCGGGCGAACCTGATACGACGCGGCTATTCCGAGGCGCACATCTCCGCCGCCCTGCAAAAGCTGCTGGCCGCCGCAGACGCCACCGGCATCACCCTATATCAAGCTAACCTGCGCACCTACCAACTGCTGCGCTACGGCGTGTCGGTGCAGATCGCCGCCGGAATGCCGCACGACACCGTCCATCTGGTGGATTGGGAGCACCCGAAGAACAACGACTTCGCCATCGCCGAG
>JBIJDW010000077.1:0-10032 GCA_044343885.1 Kiritimatiellia bacterium | reverse complement strand
AGAGCCGCAAGCAGGCCGCCTGGCCCATCGATTTCAAAATCCATTTCAGGAATCAGGCAATAGTTGACGATCGGATTGGCAACCGTGGCATAGGCGGCGATGAACCCCGAATCGCGGCCCATGAGTTTGACCAGGCCGATGCCATGGTTGGTGCCCTTGGCTTCGGTATGAGCCGAGCTGAGGATGGGTGAGGTTTCGGCGACGGCGGTTTCGAAGCCGAAGCTGCGGCCAACGAAGTTGAGGTCGTTGTCAATCGTCTTGGGTATTCCCACGACGCTCACGGCCAGCCGACGCTTGCGGCACTCATCGGCGAGATCCCGCGCCGCGCGCAGCGTGCCGTCGCCACCGATGCAGAAGAGGAGGTTGATGTTCATGCGCGTCAGGGTGTCGACCATCTCGCGAGTGTCCTGCGCACCGCGCGAGGAGCCGAGAATCGTGCCGCCGATTTCGTGGATGGTATCGACACCATCGGGATTGAGCATGATCGGCGCATGGGCAAAGCGCGGAATAAGGCCGCGGTAACCGTAGCGAATGCCGTAAATCAGCTTGATGCCGTAATCGAACGTCAGGATTTCGACCAGCCCCTTGATTACATGGTTCAACCCCGGACAGAGTCCGCCTGCCGTGAGGATTGCCGCGCGGCTCCAAGCCGGGTCATGGTAGATCTTGCTGTGCGGGCCGGCCATCTCGAACGACGGCAAGGTGCCATCGAGTTTGCTCATGGCGGTCTTGAGTAACTCGACCTCATAGGCCATCACGGCGCGGGCCCCGTTGGGGATAAATTGGCGCAGACGCGCCGGGGATTCAATCTGGCATTCGCCGAGCGTTTCAACAGTAAAGCAAAAGGAAGCGGGATCCTGAATGACGCGGTTAAATAAGCTCATGGGCCTTCCTGTTCTCCCTCATCGCGGGCTGGTGTTTTTTTCCGCCGGTAACGAACGCAATTCAACGCGCACCGGAAAGTGATCGGAGTAGCCGATCCGCCGTCTGCCGCTCGTGTGTTCGGACCGCGCCCGCCAATAGGAGAGCGGCCGCCCCGCAGAGTTGGTTTGCGCGCTGGAAATAAAAATCGCGTAGGTGTTGGTCGCCGCTTGCCAGGCGGCTGGCGTGTCCGATCCGGGGAGCATGCCGGGGCTGACGGAGATGGAATCAAAGGAGTTCCACACCCGGTTTCGGCTGAAGTAATACGTTCCGCGGCTCGCGGGCGGGAGCAGTCCCGAGAGGTTGTTCAGCAGAGCATTCGTTGGATGACCGAGCGCGGGCGGCCAGGGAACGAAACCCGCCGAATGGATCAGGATATCGCTCGTGACGAGGTCGTTGAAGTCGCCGGTGGCGATGACGGCGGCGTTGGTCTGGCGGGTTAGGATCGTGCGTACCTGCCGTGACAGATGGCTTGCTTCCCGGATGCGGACCGAGGCATTGGTTTCGGGATTGCCTGACCACGATTTCCAATGATTGCAAAAAACGGTCAGTTCGCGGCCGCCGAAGTCAAACGTCGCGGCAAGCTGATCGCGCATGCCCGTGACGGGGGTCGTCCAGGCGATGTTGCTAGGCGCATGGCGAGAGAGGATGGCCACATCAATGCCGCGTTTGTCGCCCCCCTCGCGGTGGATGATGACCGGCATATTCCAGTCAAAAGCCGTGGCGGTCACACGGGAGAGATCCTCCAGCACGCGGCGGTTTTCAACCTCCACCAAGCAGAGAATGTCGGGCTTCATCGCCGCGACCACCTCCGCGAGATTGGTCAGCTTCTGCGCATAACGGGCGGCGGACCAGTACATCTTGCCGCGCGGCGTGAAGTCATCGTCGCCCGGATTGTCGGGGTCATTCACGGCGTCGAACAGGTTCTCGACGTTCCAGGAAGCGATCACAAGATTGGTCACGATGACGGCGGCAGGCGCGGCGGTCCCGCCGAGTACCAGCAGACCGATGAAAACGAGACGCCCGAGAAGCGGATTTCGTGTTCCGGAATGACAACGCAACGGCACGGTGGAAGCCGGCGTGGGGTTCCCGGAAGGCCGGCGAGGGTTCGTGTTCGCCGTGAGACCGGCATTCCTTTCGTGCATGTTGATTCCCTTGTCCGTTACAGGCGCCTGAACGTTTAGTTCCAAACCGTATGTTAGCACATGCGTGCCGGGACGTGAAGGGTAATGCGTCCCAGGGCCAGCAATTCTAATTATGGGGAGGGGACCATCGGCGTCGGGGTCGGTATCGGTATCGATAAAACCAATGGGGCTGAGAGAAGGCCCGTCCCTTTCGGCCTTTCCTAGACGGACAGATCTTCAACGTGCTGATCGGCAACGCCGATGCCCACGGCAAGAACTACTCCATGATCCTGATGTCTGCCAATGCCCGGGGTTCGGCGACCTCCTCGGCCTCTGAATCGTCGGCAAAGACACTTTCACGGATGACCCGCTCGGTGATGTCGTCCAGAAAGGTGCGCAAGGTGGCGGAAAGCTTCTCGAACTCGGGCCACAGCGTCTCATCGACGAACCGGCGCGGGACGCGGACCATGACCGTGGTGCGCCGCTGTCCGCGGTAGCGGTAGGGGTTGATTCCGTGGCGACGGAGCAGGGCCACGAACAGGCGCCGGGACCAGCCGTCGCCCAATGTGAACTTGTACTCCGCCTCTGGATCCGTCTCTTTCAACTCCGCCAGGCGCTGCCTGACGCGGTCCATGGCGCCGGCGGCAGCCGTCCGCTCGCCGGGCGTGGTCGCGCCCGCGAACAGGCGCTCGATACTGCGCAACCGCTCGATCAGTTTCTCTTCGTCCACGTTCATAGTGAGGCTACCCTTGCTCGCCCAGGAAACTGAATCCGGACTGCCGCAGGCACGCTTCCGCGTCCTGTGCGTCCCCGTCGTGAAGGACCCAGACTTCCGGCCAGGCGAACCCGAGGGCGCTGCCCAGGCCCGCGCCGGCCGTGTGGCACGTGTGCTCGTTCCGCAGCACGGCGGGGATGCCGGACGCTTCCAGCATGCCGCGCACCAGGTCGCAGTGGGTCAGGTTCCGGGCGGTGTAGATCTGTTTCATAAGGTTCACTGGCCGCACGACTCGTTTCATTGCGAATGCGGCGGTCATTGCGGATTTCGGGCGTGCAACAAATTCCGGCCCAGAGTCTCTCCTTTACCCCATTCTCTATCAAAGTAAAGGTTAGGACAAGGCCAAACTGACGCCGACCATCAAAGCGCTAACAGGCTGCCAGCCTGTCTTGGAGGCTGCCAGCCTGTCTTGGGGACAGGATATCTATGTCAGGGTTCTCGGAGTCAGGGAAGCTGTGTCTAAACTATTGCAGCGCAAGCCCATTGTTCCCCTCAATCGCCATCCTGGGTCAGCATCAGAGCCGTTGTCCCGGTATTCGCCAGCAGCTCTTTGGCAGCCGGTCCGCCGTTCTTCATGCGCGTCCCAGTTTCTCTGTCCCCGTTACGTGCGTAGTCCCCGTTACGTGCGTAATACCTGCCTAAACGTGCCCTATTTTGCATGATTATTCATCCTGTGCGAACCCCAAAAAATGGCAAAAACAGGGCAAAAAGCCCAGTAAAAGATATGTTTTTTGATGGTAGGCCAGGCGGGAGTTGAACCCGCGACCCCAGGATTAGGAATCCTGTGCTCTGTCCAACTGAGCTACTGGCCTGTAAAAATATTCGATTAGACAGTACCAAAAGGGGACAGCGGCGGCAAGGCTGTGATTTTGGATTTTGGGTTTTGCGTGATTCACCGGTTATGCTATACTCTCAACCTTCTGAACAACCCAACCGAGGAGTTTGAACGATGCGCCATTCGTTGTATCTTGCTACGCTGCTGTGCTCAGGTATGGCTTGGATGGACTGCTGTGCGGCTGAAAACGCTGCGCCATCGGCCGAACCCGTAAAACAAGAGGAAATGATGAAAGCACCTGTTGCGGGTATCCCAACCGAACCTGGCTTGTACGCCGCCATCACCACCACACAGGGTGTGATTGTCTGCGCACTGGAATTCCAGAAAACGCCGCTGACCGTCGCCAATTTCGTCGGCCTCGCCGAAGGCACGCTCGCCAATAAGGCGAAACCGGCTGGACAACCTTTTTACGACGGGCTGGCCTTTCATCGCGTGATTGCCAATTTCATGATCCAGTGCGGCTGCCCCGAAGGGACTGGCCGGGGCGGCCCGGGCTATCGCTTTGACGATGAGATCGATGAAACCCTCACGCACAGCGGCGCCGGCATTCTCTCCATGGCCAATGCGGGTCCGGGCACCAATGGCTCACAGTTTTTCATCACGCATAACAAGACGCCGCATCTGGATGGAAAGCATACCGTGTTTGGCCACGTCGTGTCGGGTCAGAATGTGGTGAATGCAATCAAGCAGGGCGACGCCATCCAATCGATCCGCATCTACCGCGTCGGCGCCGATGCTCAGGCGTTTGTGGTGGATCAGGCCCGGTTTGACGCGCTGGCGCAGGCGTTGCAGAAGCGGCTGGCCGACAAGGCATCCCAGGGCGCGGCTGGACAGGTCACGCTGACCCACCGCTTTGTTCCCGCCGACGCCCCCGCCACGCCCAAGGGCGTTCGCTACACGGTCACCCAGAAAGGCGAAGGCGAGACGCCCAAACCGGGCGCCATCTGCGCCGTTCATTACACCGGCAAGCTGGTCAGCGGCCAGACTTTCGACAGCTCCTACACCCGCGGCCAGCCCATCAGCTTTCCCGTCGGAAAAGGGCAGGTCATCCCCGGCTGGGATGAGACGGTCCTGCTGATGAAGAAGGGCGAGAAGCGCACCATCGCCATACCGCCTGCGCTCGGCTATGGCGCCCGCGGCGCGGGCGGGGTCATCCCTCCCAATGCCTGGCTGATCTTCGACGTGGAACTGGTCAGCTTCGAAAATCAGCCGTAAGGGCGCGGCGATTTACGTCCGAGCCGACTATTTGTGGTGTCCCGGTTTGCCCTCGCGCCTGTCGCTGGCGTCCGCCAGTGCGCGGCGCGCGGCGGTGGTGAGGGGGAGATCGGACGGGAGGGGCGACCAGCGGACGCGGTCGCGCAGGCCGGGGGCGATGCGGCCTGAGGCGACGGTCGCCGTGTAGAGGCTGAGCCGGAGGCGGAAGTGGGAGAAGGTATGGCTGATTGCGCCCGCAGGTCGGATGGCGGCGGGGGCGAGGCCGGTTTGTTCGTGCACCAGGCGGGCTGCGGCGGCCGGTGTATGCTTTTTTGGAATCTCACCACCGGGAAGTTCCCAGAGTCCGCCGAGAAGGCCGGCGCTGTCGCGGCGCACGAGCAGCACCCGGTTGCGGGCGTCGCGGAAGATGAAGCCGACGGCGTGGCGCTCGGGGATAGCCGCGGCTGCGGGTCTGACCGGGAAATCGCCTTGCCGGCTCGTTTCGGCTGCGGCGCATGCCGAATGGATCGGACACGCCTCGCACGCGGGTGAACGGGGCGTGCAGAGGAGAGCGCCGAGTTCCATGATGGCTTGGTTGAAGTCGCCGGGATCGCCGCAACCGGTGATCGCCGGACGCAGCCGGTCGGCCAGCGCCGCGCGCGGTCCCAGTTTGCGAAAGTCATCGGCCAGCAGCCAGAAGCGCGAGAAGACGCGCGCCACGTTGCCATCCACCACCGGCTCGCAGACCCCGAAGCAGATGCTGGAGATGGCGGCGGCGGTGTAGGGCCCGATCCCCGGAAGCGCGGCCAGCTCATCCAGTGTTTGGGGAAGTTTGCCGGCGTGGCGGTCGAGCACGACCTGCGCGGCCTTGCGCAAATTGCGCGCCCGTGTGTAATATCCCAGCCCTTCCCACGGCTTGAGTAGCGCGTCATCCGTGCCCGCAGCGAGGCTGGCGACCGTGGGGAAGCGGGTCATGAAACGAGCGAAATAGGGACGCACGGTGTCGACCTGTGTCTGTTGCAGCATGATTTCGCTGACCCAGACGGCATAGGGGTCGGGATGACCACGCCACGGCATCTCGCGGCGATTGGCGCGGTACCAGGCGAGCAAGTTGGTTGTTGGGAGTGCATTGGCTGTTGGTTGTTGGGCGTTGGTTGTTGGGCGTTGGTTGTTGGGCATTTGTTATTGGTTGTTGGGCGTTGGCTGTTGAGTGTTGAATGTTGCTCACCCATTTGCTGCGGCGCGGCGAGGACGCCGCTGCCCTACCCGCTGCGCGCTCATCACTCTTCCAGAACCCTGCCCATGAACGCTGGCAGATGGTAAATACACCCCGCCACAAACCGGGAAGCGCCCCAGGTCATTTATCCGCCGGGGTCTTCCCCGTGCCGGTCTTCGTCGAAGCGCTTTCGGCTTTGGGTGTCGGGGAGCTGTCGGCTTGGGGTGCTGAGGAACTGGCCGATTTGGCGGCGGTGTCGGCTTTGACATCCGAGTGATAGCCGGAGCTGCGGTAATCGGTCTGATAAAACCCGCTACCCTTGAAAATGATGCCAGCGCCACTGCTGATTTGACGCTTGATTTTGCGGCTTTTGCACGTGGGGCAAACCTTGAGCGGATTGTCCTTCATGCTTTGGAACACATCAAATGTGCCGCAGGCGGGGCATAAATATTCGTAAGTCGGCATGGATCACAAGTTTCAGATCTTTAAAGTGGTGGAGGTAAGGAGGGTCGAACTCCTGACCTCTTGAATGCCATTCAAGCGCTCTACCAACTGAGCTATACCCCCACACCAAGACATCCCGTAACGGGTGAAACGGGCGACATTAAATCACGCAGACGGCTGTTCTGTCAACCGCTTATTTTTTTTACGCGTCGTAATCGGTTAGTTACTCTTGCTTTCCGGGGTTCTGAATGCCAAAATACGGACTTCTGCGATTTTTATGGGATACGGGCGGTACGTTATGATGATGCTTGAAGGATGCGCGGCGTTCTCTGCGTTTCGGTTGGATGCGCTGAAGGATGTCATTCGGAAACGGGTTCTAGGCTTGGGCGACGGGATCGTCGTCGAGGCGGCGTTCGTGTATCTGCTGGACCTGGAGCGAACGCTGGACGCAGCGACTCTGGCTCAGGCGCGAGCGCTGCTCAGCGCGTCGGCGCCGGCCTCGACGGCTGGCGGGTTCTTTATCTCGCCCCGCAAGGGAACGATTTCGCCCTGGTCTTCCAAGGCGACCGACATCTTCACCAACTGCGGGCTGACGGCGGTGCGGCGGGTCGAGCGCGCCGTGCGCCTGATCGTCCGCGCCGACGGACGCGAGGTGTCGTGCGAGCGGCTGCGGCCGGTCCTCAACGCATTGCACGACCGGATGACCGAGGGTGTCTATGCCGATCTGGGCGATTTCTTTGCGCATCCACCGCCAGCCCCCGGCCGCTCGTTCGATGTGCTCGGCCGCGGCCGCACCGCGCTCGAAGAAGCCAACGTCGGCATGGGGCTGGCGCTGAGCGACGACGAGATGGACTACCTCTGCGACAACTACACCCGCAGCGGACGCAACCCCACCGACACCGAGCTGGTGATGTTTGGTCAGGTGAATTCCGAGCATTGCCGCCACAAGATCTTCAATGCCGCCTGGGTGGTGGATGGCCATGCCGAGGACCTTTCGCTCTTTAAGATGATCAAGCACACCCACGCCTGCCATCCGGAGGGGACGCTTGTCGCGTATTCAGACAACTCGGGCGTGGCGGAGGGATTTGCGGTTGACGCCTTCTGGATTGATTCCCAGACACGCCGTTACGGCTTTCATGCCGATCAGATTGACTTGCTGATGAAGGTCGAGACGCACAACCACCCGACGGCGATCTCGCCTTTCCCAGGTGCGGCGACCGGTGTGGGCGGCGAGATCCGCGACGAGGCGGCCACCGGCACGGGGAGCAAGAGCCGGGCCGGCCTTTCGGGGTTCATGGTCTCCAACCTTCGCATACCCGGTTATGTGATGCCCTGGGAGCAGGAGATCGCCGAGTTTCCACGCCGGCTGGCTTCACCGCTGGCGATCATGACCGAGGGGCCTCTCGGTGGCGCGGCGTTCGGCAACGAGTTCGGCCGGCCCCAGTTGACCGGTTTCTTCCGCACGTATGAGGATCGCGTCGCCGGCCGCCACCGCGGCTATCACAAGCCGATCATGCTGGCGGGCGGCATGGGGAGCATCCGCCGCAGTCATGTGTGGAAAAAGCCGGTTCCTCCCGGCGCGCTGATCGTTCAGTTGGGCGGGTCGGCCATGCGGATCGGGCTGGGCGGCGGCGCGGCGTCGTCCATGGTCACCGGTAGCAATGACGAGGCGCTCGACTTTGATTCGGTGCAGCGCGGCAATGCCGAGATGGAACGCCGCTGCCAGGAGGTGATCGACGCCTGCACGGCGATGGGCGAAGGCAATCCGATCCTCAGCATTCATGACATCGGCGCCGGCGGACTGTCCAACGGCTGCCCGGAGCTGGTGGAAGCCACCGGCGCGACCTTTCAGTTGCGCGCGGTTCATAATGAAGAACCCTCGATGAAGCCCATGGAGATCTGGTGCTGCGAGGCTCAGGAGCGTTATGTCTTGGCCATCCGGCCCGAAGACCGCGCGTGGTTCGAGCAGGTTTGCGCCCGCGAGCGCTGTCCCGCCGCGTTCATCGGCGTGACGCGTGAGGACCGGCGGCTGATTCTGGAGGACGCGCACTTCGGCGACCGGCCGATCGACATGGATGTAAGCGTGCTGCTGGGCAAGCCGCCGCGGATGGTGCGCGATGTGACGCGCGCCGTCCCGTCCGCCGTGCCGCTCGATCTGGCGCGCGTCCCGCCCGGCGAGGCGCTCGAACGGGTGTTGCAACTTCCCGCCGTGGCCGACAAGACGTTTTTGATCACCATCGCCGACCGTTCCGTCACCGGCCTGGTCTGCCGCGACCAGATGGTGGGGCGTTATCAATTGCCCGCAGCGGATTGCGCGGTGACGGCCCACGGCTACGCCGCGTTCACGGGCGCCTGCATGGCGACGGGCGAACGGACCCCGGTGGCGCTCATCAACGCGCCGGCCTCGGGACGGCTGGCGGTGGGGGAATCCATCACCAACTGCGCCGGCGTGGCGATCGGCCCGATCGGCGCCATCAAGCTCTCGGCCAACTGGATGTGCGCCTGCGGCGAGGCGGGCGAGGATGCGGCCTTGTTTGACACGGTCAAGGCAGTGGGGATCGATTTTTGTCCTGCGCTCGGCGTGTCGATTCCGGTCGGCAAGGATTCGCTCTCGATGCGCACCGTCTGGGCCGACGCCGCAGGTGCGGTGCATCGCCAGGTCGCCCCGCTCAGTCTGATCGTCAGCGCCTTTGCGCCGGTCGTCGACGTGCGCAAGACGGTGACGCCCGATCTCAAGCCTGGCCCGAGCCGGCTGCTGCTGATCGATCTCGGAAACGGCCGCAATCGGCTGGGCGCAAGCGCTCTGGCGCAGGTCTACAATCAAGTCGGCGATGATGCACCCGACTGCGACGCCCCTGTGGTGCTGCGCGCCTTCTTTGACGCGATGCAGGAGCTGGTGGCGAAGGGGCTGCTGCTGGCTTACCACGACCGGTCGGATGGCGGCGCGGCCGTGACTTTGGCCGAGATGGCGATGACCGGCGGGTGCGGCCTGATTGCGGAACTTCCCGGTCCAAACGCCCTCGCCGCTCTGTTCAGCGAGGAACTCGGCGCGGTGCTTCAGGTCGCCGCGCCGCAGGTCGCAACGGTCTCCGGCGTCTTCGCCCGGCACGGTTTGGGGGCCATGACGCACGTTATCGGCGAGCCGGTCGCGGACCGCTCATTCACCCTCTCGGCAGCGGGCGCGCGGGCGGTGACGACCGACATCACCCGGCTGCGGTCGTTGTGGTCGGCGCTGACCTGCCGGATGCAGGCGCTGCGTGACAACCCCGATTGCGCCCGGCAGGAATATGACAACGGCAGCGACGTGGACGACCCCGGCATGAATTTCCACCTGACCTATCGACCCGATGACCTCCCCGGTGCGGTGACGCTCCGGGAGAAGCCGCGTCTGGCCGTGCTGCGCGAGCAGGGGGTGAACGGCCATGTGGAGATGGCCGCCGCGTTCAGCCTCGCCGGTTTTGATGCGTGCGATGTTCACATGACCGACCTGTTGACGGGGCGGACCGATCTGCGCACGTTCGGC